>NZ_JBFBBY010000093.1:0-31742 GCF_040682875.1 Amycolatopsis sp. NPDC051071
TATATTGTGTTTTGGGTCGTTAGAACGACCCAAAACACTCACGACCACCCTGCCCGAGGCCCTCCCGCAGCTGCCCGCCGCCCCCGCCGCCACTCACGACCACCGGGAGAGCCGGGCACTGTAGACCACCCCACCGACAGGATCCAGCCCCGCGGCCGGGACCGCCGAGGGTTGTCCACAACGGTCCCGGTTGTCCACAGATGTGTCCCGCCCCCACCCAGCGGCCCCATTCCCGCCGCAGGGTGGGGGCATGACCACCTCCACCCCGACCGGCAGGACCAAGGTCGATCTGAAGGATCCGGCGGACCTGCTCGCCGCGATCCCGTACCTCCTCGGGTTTCATCCCGAGGACTCCGTCGTCGTTTTCGGTGTCCGCGGCCCGGACCGCAAGCAGCAGGGCATCGTCCTGCGTGTGGACCTTCCGCCGCCGGGCCTGGAACACGATCAGGCGCGCGACCTCGCGGTCCGGCTCGCCCTGACCGGCCACACCGGTGCCGCCGTCGCGGTCGTCGGCGGCGGTGCCGCGAATCCGGCGGGGCGGCCGCCGCGCCGCCGCTTCCTCCGGCGCCTGGAAACCTCGCTGGCCGAGTACGGCATCCCGGTGCTGCACTCGCTGTGGGCGCCGCGGATCGACGCCGGCGTGAAATGGGGCTGCTACCGCGAAAAGACCTGTGGTGGCGTCTTGCCCGACCCTCGCGATTCGGTGATCGCCGCGATCGTCACCGGCGACGGGCAGATCACCCGCGAGAGCCGAAGCGAGGTCGAGCGCCTCTACGCGCCCGGTCCGCGGGAGACACTCGCCCGGCGCGCCGATCTCCTCACCATGATGGCCGAGCCGCCTTGGCGAGGGAAAGACGTCGTCGAGGCCGGGGTCGCCGAGGTGAACGCCGCGCTGGCCCGCGCCGCGGAGGGTGACTTGACGATCACCGACGCCCAGGCCGTCCGGCTGGCCTGGGCGCTCTCCCTCGTCGAGGTCCGGGGTGCCTGCATGCTCAGCGCCGCCCCCGCGGAGTCGCCGCTCGCGCGGACGGCGGAAACTCTCTGGCTCACCCTGGCCAGGGAACTACCCGAGCCGGAGTCCGCCGAGGCGCTGTCGCTGAAGGCACACGCCGCTTATGTCCGCGGTGACCTGACCGCGACCGGGATGGCCTTGGCCAGGGCGCGTGAAGCCGATCCCGAGCATGGGCTGGCGAAGCTGCTGACTTCGGCTCTGGACGCGATGGTTCCACCGTCCAAAGTGGCCGGATTGGTCGTCAAGCAGCGGGCAGAAGGAACGCCCGCGATCAGCTTCGATCCGCCTGGCGGGACCGCGTGAACTCCCAGGCGTCGGACACGATGCCGTCGAGGTCGGTGCGCTCGGGCTTCCAGCCGAGTTCGCTGCCCGCCCGTTCGCTGGAGGCCACCAGCACCGACGGGTCGCCCGCGCGGCGCGGCGCGACCGCGGCGGGGATCTCGTGACCGGTGGTACGGCGGCACGCCTCGATCACCTCGAGGACCGAGAAACCGGTGCCGCTGCCCAGGTTGTAGACGCGGTGTTCCCCGTCGACGGCGTGGCGCAAGGCCAGCAGATGAGCGTCGGCGAGGTCGACCACGTGGATGTAGTCGCGGATGGCGGTGCCGTCCGCGGTCGGGTAGTCGTCACCGAAGATCTGGATCCGCTCGCGGTCCCCGGTGGCGACCTGGAGAACGAGGGGGATCAAATGGGTTTCCGTGGCGTGCCGCTCGCCGAAGGCACCGTAGGCGCCGGCGACGTTGAAGTAGCGCAGGCTGACGGCGGCGATGCCGTGAGCACGCGAGAACGACGTGATCGCGTGGTCGATGGCCAGTTTCGTCGCGCCGTAGGTGTTCGTCGGCCGCGTCGGGGCGCTCTCGGGGATGGGAGAGGACTCGGGCTCGCCGTAGGTGGCCGCGGTGGAGGAGAACACCAGCCGCTTCGTGCCGTGATCGCGCATCGCCTCCAGCAGGCGCAGCGACGTCAGGACGTTGCCTTCCCAGTATTTCGCCGGATCCGTCATCGACTCGCCGACGAGCGACTTGGCGGCGAAGTGGAGGACACCGTCGAAACCGTCGCCGAGCAGGCGCTGGGCGACCTCGGCCGCATCGCCCTCGACGAAGGTGGCGTCCGGGTGCACCGCGTCGGCGTGCCCGGTGGAGAGGTCGTCGACCACGGTGACGTCGTGCCCGGCCTCGATGAGGCGGGCCGCGCAGACGCTGCCCACATAACCGGCTCCGCCCGTCACCATCAGCTTCAGGGTCTTCGTCGGTTCGTCGGTCACGTTCGCGCCTTTCTGCTGCGGATGCGGTCGCGGCCCAGTCTCCTCGCTCCTGGGCACACCGCGCGTCCGGGGGTCTTACAGTTCGTCGCGGCCCGCACCGCGCGAAGGCACCGCCGTGAACAGCCTGGGGTGGCGCAGATCCGCCGTCTCGTAGGCGGCCTTCACCGCCCGGCCGACAGTGTCCACATCGGACTCGCGGACCAGTGCGATCGCCGAGCCGCCGAAACCGCCACCGGTCATCCGCGCGCCGAGCGCGCCGGCCTCACGGGCCGAAGCGACGGCGAGGTCGAGTTCGGAGGTCGAGATCCGGTAGTCGTCGCGCATGCTGACATGCGAAGCGTCCAGCTGCGGGCCGATCTCGGTGATCCGCCCGGCGCGCAAGAGGTCCACGGTGTCGAGCACCCGCTGGTTCTCCGTCACCACGTGCCGCACCAGTGGCACCAGGTCGTCCGGAAGCTTGGCCAGCGCGGCGTACAGCCCGTCGACCTCGATGTCCCGCAGTGCCTTCACTTCGAGCAGTTCGGCGGCGCGTTCGCAGCCCCGGCGGCGTTCGCCGTAACCGCCCTCGGCGTGCGAGTGCTTCGTGCGGGTGTCGATGATCAGGATCCGGACGCCCGACTCCTCCAGTGGGAACGGCACCTGTTCCAGTTCGCCCGAACGGACGTCGAGGAACAGGACGTTCGATTCCGTGCAGCACAGGGACGCGGTCTGGTCGAGCAGCCCGGTCGGCGCTCCGACGAAATCGTTCTCCGAACGCTGCACCCAGCGGGCGACCTCGTGCAGGGCCGGCGAACCGGCGCCGGCCCCCGGCGTGATGCCCGCGAGCCCCAGCAGGGCGAGCGCGACAGCACATTCGAGCGCGTGGGAGGAGGACAAGCCCGCCCCCGAGGGCACGTCCCCCGCGATGACCAGATCCGCGCCGCCGCCGAGACCCTGGTCCCGCAGTACCCAGGCGACTCCCGCCGGGTACGCGGCCCACCCTTCGACCGAGCCGGGCTTCAGGTCGGTGATGGTGAGCCGGCCCGATTCCTGGACCCGGCCGTCCGAGCCGAGGGTGGCCACGGTCAGCACACCGTCTTCGCGTGCCGTCGCCGCGGCGGCGAGCCGGTGCGGCAGGGCGAACGGCAGCACGAACCCGTCGTTGTAGTCGGTGTGCTCGCCGATCAGGTTCACCCTGCCGGGTGCGGACCAGACCCCGGCCGGAGCCCGGCCGTGGAGGGTCCGGAAGGTCGCCGCGGCGTCGGACGCGGCGTTCACCGCGCCTGCGCCAGCACCGCGTGCAACGCCGATACGGGGACCTGGGCGGTGTTGTTGCCGCCGGTGACCTCGATGGTCCCGCCGGGTGCCGCCTTGCCGACCTTGACCCGGCTGCCGGGCACGATGCCGACCGACTTGAGCTCGGTCATCAGCGTCTCGTCCAGCTGCACGTGTTCGGCGATGCGCCGGATCTCGACCTCGCCGCCACCCGTGCGGGCGAACTCGTCGAGCCGCACCAGGTCGGATTCCGCCGGGGGTGCGGGGTCGCCGTCGCCGAGCTTGTCCAGCCCCGGGATCGGGTTGCCGTAGGGCGACGTCGTGGGGTGGTCGAGGAGCTTGACCAGCTTGCGCTCGACGGCCTCGCTCATCACGTGTTCCCAGCGGCAGGCCTCGTTGTGGACATGCTCCCACTCCAGGCCGATCACGTCGACCAGGAGGCGCTCGGCCAGCCGGTGCTTGCGCATCACGGCGATCGCGAGTTCGCGACCGTGGTCGGTCAGCTGCAGATGCCTGTCATCCGCGACGACGACCAGTCCGTCACGTTCCATCCTGGCGACGGTCTGGCTCACGGTCGGGCCGCTCTGCTGCAGCCGTTCCGCGATCCGGGCCCGCAGCGGGACGACACCCTCTTCTTCAAGCTCGTAGATCGTACGCAAGTACATCTCTGTGGTGTCGATGAGATCGTTCACGCTGTCCCCTTCGTCCGCGTTGCTCATCGTAGTCGCTGGCACCGACAGCGACGCAGGCGTGGGGATAACAAGCCCCTCGACCGGAAAAGTCCCCCAAGCTGGGCACGGAGGCTCAGGGAGCGGGATCATGGGCGGATGCGCCCCATCATCACCACCGGCGAGCTCGCCTCGCGGCTCTCCGGGCCGGAATCGGCACGCTGCGTAGTCCTCGACGTCCGCTGGCGGCTCGCCGGGCCGCCCGGCGCCGAGTCTTACCGTGAGGCACATCTCCCGGGGGCGGTGTACGTCGATCTCGACACCGCGCTCGCCGGTGCGCCGGGTGACGGGGGCCGTCACCCGCTGCCGGAACCGGGGACGCTGCAGCGGCATCTGCGGGCGGCCGGGGTCCGCGCCGGTCACCCGGTCGTGGTCTACGACGACTCCGACGGTTCGGTCGCGGCCCGTGCCTGGTGGCTGCTGCGCTGGGCCGGGCATACCGAGGTCGCCGTGCTGGACGGCGGGTTCGCCGCCTGGGCGGAGGAGGAGCGTCCGCTCACCGGCGAGGTCCCGTCGCCCGAGGAGGGCGACATCGTCGTGGAGCCCGGTGGCATGCCGGTGCTGGAGGCCGGCGAAGCCGCCGCGCTCGCCAGGGAGGGTCTGCTCTTCGACGCCAGGGCCAAGCCGAGGTACGCGGGGGAGACCGAGCCGATCGACCCGCGCGCCGGGCATATCCCGGGAGCGGTCAACGCGCCCTTCTCCGGTCATCTCGCCGAGGACGGCCGCTGGCGTGACGCCTCCGAACTCGCAGAGCGGTTCGAAGGACTCGGTGTGACACCGCGGACCGCGGTCGGTGTCTACTGTGGATCGGGCGTAACTGCCTCGTCCGTCGTCCTCGCGCTGGAGGTCGCGGGTCACCCCGGGCCCGCCGCGCTGTACGCCGGTTCGTGGTCGCACTGGTCCCGCGATCCGGAGCGCCCGGTGGCCGTCGGGGACCTCCCCGGCTGACCCGCCGCTGTCCGGCACGGGGCATGAGCCGCTTCCGGGCACTAGAGTTCGGGCCATGCGAGCACCGGCCGTCGTATGGGACTCCTCGCTGCTGGGTTACGACCTCGGTGGCGAGCATCCGTTCAATCCGGTGCGGCTCGAACTGACCATCCGGCTCGCCACCGAACTCGGCGTGCTCGACGGGGTCGAACTGCTCGTGCCCGGTCCCGCGGGCGAAGACGAACTCCGCCGCGTCCATCTCGGCGAGTACATCGAGGCGGTCCGGCAGGCGCCGATGACCGGTGCCGATTTCGCGCACGGACTCGGCACCGACGACAACCCGGTGTTCACCGGCATGCACGAGGCCTCGGCGCTGGTCGTCGGCTCGACCCTGCTGGCCGCGCGCAAGATCGCCGACGGCGAGGCGACGCGTGCGGTGAACATCGCCGGCGGGCTGCACCACGCGATGCCGGACAGGGCGTCGGGGTTCTGTGTCTACAACGACTGCTCGGTCGCGATCTCGTGGCTGCTGGACCACGGCTTCGACCGCGTCGCTTACGTCGACACCGACGTGCACCACGGCGACGGGGTGCAGGCCGCGTTTTACGACGATCCGCGGGTACTGACCGTTTCGCTGCACCAGCACCCGTTCACGTTGTGGCCGGGCACCGGCTATTCGGCGGAGATCGGCAAGGGCGGCGCCGAGGGCACCGCGGTCAATCTCCCGCTGCCGCCCGGTACCCGCGACGGCGGCTGGCTGCGGGCGTTCGACGCCGTCGTGCCGTCGCTGCTGGAGCAGTTCCGGCCGCGGATCCTCGTGACGCAGTGCGGGGTCGACTCGCACGAAGAGGACCCGTTGGCCGACCTCTCGCTTTCGGTCGACGGCCACCGCGCCATCTACCGGCGGCTGCGTGAGCTGTCCGAGGCGCATGCGGACGGTCGCTGGCTGGCCGTGGGCGGCGGTGGCTACCAGCTGATCCGGGTGGTGCCGCGTTCCTGGACGCATCTGCTCGCCACCGTGCTCGACCGCGACGTCGACCCGGCGACGGCCTTGCCGCCGAACTGGGTCGCGTCCCTCTCCAGGGCGGCGCCGAACGCCGAGATCCCGCCCCGGATGTCCGACGACCGCGACCCCACGTTCGTCCCGTGGGGTGACGGGGCGGACGACCCGGTCGACATCGCCATCCGCGAGACCCGCCGCGCGATCTTCCCGCTGCACGGCCTCGATCCGGACGATCCGAGGGACTGACATGACCGCTGACGACGACACTGAAAACACTGGGGATGCCGGGACCGACGGACGCCGGGATCCGTACGACTTCCCGCGTGAGTGGGAGGCCGACGTCCTGCTCTCCGACGGCGGCACGGTCCACTTGCGGCCGGTGATCCCCAGTGACGCCGACGGTCTGGTCGCCTTCCACGGGCGGCTTTCCGAACGCACCAGGTACTTCCGGTACTTCGGCGCGTATCCGCGGATCCCGCGACGGGATCTCGAACGGTTTTCCGTCGTCGACCACCACGACAGGGTCGCTTTCGTGGCGTTGCTCGGTGACGACATCGTGGCGGTCGGCCGGTACGAGCGGCTCGAACGCGGGCCGTCGGCCGAGGTCGCGTTCGTCGTCGACGACGCCCACCAGGGTCGCGGGCTCGGGTCGATCCTGCTGGAGCATCTGGCCGCGGCCGCGTCGGAATCCGGGCTGCGCCGTTTCGTCGCCGAGGTGCTCGCCGAGAACGCGGCGATGGTCCGGGTGTTCCGCGACGCGGGTTACCAGGTCAGCCGCGAGATCGAAGAAGGCGTGCTGCACCTGGAGTTCGACATCGATCCGACCGAGGAGTCCCTCGCCGTCGCCCGTTCGCGCGAGCAGGCCGCCGAGGCACGCAGCGTGCACAACCTGCTGCATCCGAAGTCGGTAGCGGTGATCGGCGCGTCCACCGATCCGACGAAGATCGGGTACGTCGCCCTCACCAACCTGCTGAGTGCCGACTTCGCGGGCACGGTCTACCCGGTGAATCCGGAGCACAAGTCCGTCCGCGGCGTGCGTGCGTATCCGTCCGTCGTGGACATTCCCGAGGACGTCGACCTCGCGCTGGTCGCCGTGCCTGCCGAAGCCGTCGAGTCCGTTTTGGACGGTGCGCTGGCCAAGGGGGTCAAGACTTTGCTGATCGTCTCGGGCGGTTTCGCCGAGGCGGGTCCGCACGGCTTGCACGCCGAACTGAGGCTGGTCGGCGAGGCAAGGGCGCACGGTATGCGTGTGGTCGGCCCGAACGCGCTGGGCGTGCTCAACACCGACGCTTCGGTCCGGCTCAACGCGACCCTCGCGCCGCGCCTGCCCGCCCGTGGCCGCACCGGTTTCTTCTGCCAGTCCGGTGCGCTCGGCACCGCGATCCTCGCCGACGCCGAGTCACGCGGCCTCGGGCTTTCGACGTTCGTCTCGGCCGGTAACCGTGCCGACGTCTCCGGGAACGACCTGCTTCAATACTGGGAAACCGATCCGGCGACCGACCTTGTGCTGCTGTACCTGGAATCGTTCGGCAACCCGCGTAAATTCGCGCGGCTCGCGCGGCGGCTGGCGCGAACGAAACCGGTGGTGGCGGTGAAATCCGGCAGGCACGCCGTCCGCCCGCAGCTCGCCGCGACGTCGGCCGAGGTCGACGAGTCCAGCGTGCAGGCGCTGTTCGAGCAGGCGGGTGTCGTCCGCGTCGACACGCTCGCGCAACTCTTCGACACCGCGCTGGTCTTCGCCCATCAGCCGCTGCCCGCCGGGCCGCGGATCGCGATCGTGGGCAACTCCAGCGCCATCGGGCTGCTGGCCGCCGACACCGCGCGGGCGCAGGGCCTGCGGCTCGCGTCGGATCCGGTCGACGTCGGGCCGCAGGCGAGCCCGGAGGAGTTCGCCTCTGCCGTGCGCGAGGCGCTCAACTCGCCGGAGACCGACGCGCTGGTCGTGGTCTTCGTCCCGCCACTCGCCATTCCCGGCACCGCCTACGCCCGCGCCCTGCGGGAAGCCGTCGTGGAGATGGACAAGAACAAGCCGATCGTGTCGACCTTCCTCGCCGTCGAGGGCATACCGGACGAACTGGCCGTGCTGTCCGAGGACGGCGTGCCGACGCGGGGCTCGGTCCCGTCGTACTCCAGTCCCGAACGCGCGGTGAACGCACTCGCGCGGGTGGTGCGTTACGCCGCCTGGCGGCAACGGCCGCAGGGAAACCTGGTGCGGCCCGCGGGGCTGCACGCCGAGCAGGCGCAGGTGATCGTGAACGAATTGCTGTCCGCCGAGGACGGCAAGACGACGCTGCTCTCCGACGACGACGTGGTCCGGCTCCTGGGCTGCTACGGCGTCGACGTCGTCCCGTTCCGCGTCGTGTCTTCCGCCGACGAAGCAGTGAAGACGGCCGAGGAACTCGGATTCCCGGTCACCCTCAAGGCCGTCGACGAGCGGCTGCGAGGAAGGCCGGACCTCGCCGGGGTACGGCTCGATCTGTCCTCTGTGGACGGTGTGCGCCGGGCGTACGCGGATTTGCGGGAGATCTCCCGGGACGAAGAGGTCTACGTCCAGCAGATGGCGCCCAAGGGCATCTCGTGCGTGATCGGCCTGCAGGACGACCCGTCGTTCGGCACACTCGTTTCGTTCGGCCTCTCCGGGCTGGTCAGCACGCTGCTGGGCGATCGGGCCTACCGCGCCGTCCCGCTCACCGACGTCGACGCGGCGACCCTGCTGCGGGAACCGCGGACGTCGCCGCTGCTCACCGGCTATCGCGGTGACGAACCGGCGGATCTGGCCGCGTTGCAGGACATCGTACTGCGCGTGGCGGCTCTCGCCGAGGACAACCCCGAGGTCCGTTCGATGACACTCGACCCGATCCTCGCGTCGCCGGAGGGCGCGTTCGTCGCCAACGCCCGGATGGTGCTCGGCCCGCCGCCGACCCGTCCCGACACCGGGCCGAGGCGGCTGCGGCCGATCAACGCCGCTATTTGAGTCCGGGCAGGACGACGCTGAGCACGCTCGTCAGAAGTGGTGTGAGGATCCCGAACGCCGTCGTGACGGTCTTGGCGACGGTGGCGTCCGTGCCCATCAGGTTCGTCAGCCGCGCCCGCCCGGACAGCCAGTCCTCGGTGGGGCGGGCGTCGGGCGGCAGCGGGTAGAGCTCGTCGACCAGCCGCAGGCACCGGGTCTTCCAGGTCAGGAACACCGGCACGTAGAGCAGCAGCGAGATCGCGGTGAACAGTGCGCCGTAGAGCAGTACCGCTTCCGGCGGGAAGCTCTCCCTCGGGGTGCCTGTCGCGAGGAAGGCGCGGCGCTGGGCCCCGGCGTCGATGACCGCCGTCGACACGATGAGTGCCAGCACGGTGAGGCAGACACCGTTGGCACGCTTGCAGTCGAGCAGTTCGCCGAGCACGTCGTCCGCGCGCTCCCGTGCTTCGCCGTCGAGCACTCGTGAGATCCGGCGCAGCCGGACGTGGTTGAGCCACAACCCCAGCACCGCCGGAGCCGCCGCGACCAGGCCGAGGGCGAGCAGTGTTCGCGAGATCCCGATCGCGGTCGTGGGCTTGAGCGCACCGATCGGCGAACCGGTCTTCCACTGGAACGCGAACAAGACCGCCGCGAAGAGCGCGTACGCCAGCGCCGGTTTCCAGAGCGCGACACCGGCCAGGCGGCGCCAGGCCGTCAGGTGGACCGAGTGCGCGAACAAGAAAGCGAACAGTACCGCCGACGCCGCGATCAGCAGCGCCCACGCCACGAACTCGCCGGACTCGGCCAGTGCCCGGTTGCCTCGTGAACCGAGCACCGTACGGGTCAGCAGGCCGAGGACGGCGAAGGCGCCGAGCGCGAGCACGCTGACCACGAGCGGCCACAGCCAATGTTTCCTCAGGCGCGTCACGCCGACAGTGTCCCGTGAACGGCGTCGATCAGGAATCCCACTCTTGGGGCGAGCGCGCGGCAAGGTCCTCGTCGTGGCGAGCGAACGCCGCGATATCGGCCAGGATCGTGTTGTGGAACGATCCGTCCGGCACGGATGAGCTTCGTCTGCACTGCCCGCGCTTCCCCGGCCAGGGGGCCGGCGGGGATGGACAGCTTGGTCGTGGTGTGCACGAGGTCGAACCCGCCGCCGAGCCGTCGGCTCGTCACCTGGCGAATCTCCAGGGTGCTGCCCCGGTAAATGGTGTCGAAGATGTTCTGGCTCTCTCGCGCGATCGTCGCGCGGCCGCGCTGGATCCGGCCGACGACGTCGACGAAGTCCGCGTCCTCGGCGAAGGGGGCGGCCCACGCTTCGCCGTCGCCCGCGTTCCAGGCGCGTTCCAGCGCGGTGATGATCTCCTCGGTGGTCATCGCTATCCTTTCTGGAACGTCGATACATTAGTTAGAACACCGTTCCAACTTTCGAGGAGCTTACATGACGGCGGACCTCCCCGGCATCGTCCGGTTGCGTGACCGGCGTGAGGCACTGACGCTGCGCACGATCCTGACCGCGGCCCGCCGTCTGTTCGCCGAACGCGGCTACGCGCGGACCCCGATCCGCCTCATCGCGCAGGAAGCGGGGGTTTCGCCGCAGACCATCTACGCCCATTTCGGGTCGAAGGCCGGTGTCCTCGGTGGGCTCGTCGACCTCCTCGACGACGAGGCCGGGATCCCCGGCCTCGTCGCCGAGGCGCACCGGACCGACGATCCGGTCGCGTTGCTCGGCCTGCTGGCCACGGTCGCCCGCCAGGTCCGGGAACGCTGCGGCGACATCGTCGCGATGCTGGGTTCCGGCGCGGCCGTCGATCCGGACATCGCCGCGACCCAGGCCGAGGGCGCGCGGCGCAACCGCCTCGGGATCGAGCTGGTGATCGACCGGGTCCGGCGGGGTGGCCGTGAGGTGGTGCCCAGGGCAGCCGACATCGCCGTCGCGCTCATGGGTGCCGGCGTCCACGCCGACCTCGTCATCGAGGCGGGGTGGAGTCATGACGATTACGAAGCCTGGCTCAAGGACACGTTGGTCGCGTCGCTGCTTCGATGACGCAAGGCCCGGTCGAGAAACGCCGTGAAATGGGCGCGCTGTGTGGCGATGCTTCGCAGGGAGTCGCGTCATGGAACCGAACGTGAGGAGCGAACCGCAACTCAAGGCCTGCCCCCAATGTGGCATTGGGGACGCTGAACGTCCCCAATGCCACATTGGGCGCACTAAGGGCGCCTAAGTGCGTCGTGGGTCAGGGTTGTGGGTACTCGGGTTCCCAAGAGTGTGCGGTGCCTTCCGCCGCCAGTTCCCGTTTGAGTACCTTGTGCGTCGCCGTTCTCGGCAGTTCCTCGACCACTCGCACGAACCGCGGCCGCTGCTTCGGCCCGAGATCGCCTTGTGCCACGACGAAAGCGGCGAAGTCGCCCGCGTCGATCGGCGTCCGGCAGACCAGCGCGGCCATCACCTGGTCGCCCACGCGCGGGTCCGGGACGCCGTACACGGCGGCTTCGCTGACGGCGGAATGCCGGACGAGCACGCGTTCGATGGGGGCGGTGCCGAGGTTTTCGCCGTCGATGCGCAGCCAGTCGCCGAGCCGCCCGGCGAAGTAGCAGTAACCGTCCGTGTCGAGGTAGGCCAGGTCGCCGGTGTGGAACATCCCGTCGCGCATCCGCTCGGCTTCGGCGCCGGGATCGCCGTAGTACCCGGCGAAGAACCCCGGGCCGCCGGTGTTGACCAGTTCGCCGACCGCTTCGGCGGCGTTGAGAAGCTTCCCGGCAGCGTCGAATTTCGCCGACGGACAAGGCTTTCCGGTCTCCGGGTCGAGTACCGCGACGCCGTCGAGCAGGCGGCCGAGCGAACCAGGGGGTGTGGTGGCGTCCCGGCCGAAGTTCACGCCGCCCTCGGTCGAGCCGAACGCGTCGGCCACGTGACAGCCGAACCGCGCGCCGAAGCGAGCGAGGTCGGCTTCCGCCCCTTCGTTGCCGTAGACCAGTTTCAACGGATTGTCAGCGTCGTCGTCCCGTTCGGGAGTGGTGAGCACGTAGGACAACGGCTTGCCGACGTAGTTGGCGTAGGTCGCGCCGAATTTCCGGACGTCGAGAAGGAAACCGGAGGCCGAAAACCTTCGCCGTACCGCGATCCCCGCGCCCGCGGCGAGTCCGACCGACCAGCCGGCCATGATGGCGTTGGAATGGAACATCGGCATCGACACGTACACCGTGTCCTCTGTGGACAGTCCGAACCTGGTGGCCAGCATCGCGCCGGGGAAGGCGACCTTGCCGTGCGTGCAGCGGACCGCCTTCGGGTCGCCGCTGGTGCCCGAAGTGAAGATCAGCATCAGCAGGTCTTCGGGTTTCGCGGCCACCGGGACGACGGCCTCCCGCAACGGCATCAGATCACTCAGCCGTAGCACCGGGACACCGGCTTCGGAGAGAAGCGGCAGGTAGTGGTCCTCGGCGAACACGATCTCGCAGTCGGCCAGCGCGACGTCGCGGGCCAGTGCGGCGCCCCGGCGTGTCGGGTTCAGGCCGACCAGGACGTGCCCCGAGAGCGCCGCGCCGCCGAGCAGGAACGAGAACTCCGGGACGTTGTCCGCCAGCAGCCCGAAATGCCCGCCGGGACGCAGGATCCCGGCGAGTGCGGCGGCGTACCCGGTGCAGGCCTGGACGTGTTCGGCCCAGGACCAGCGCCGGTCCTCGAACAGCAGCCCGGTCGACGGGTCCTCCGCCCGGGCGAGCAGGAGTTCCGTGACCGTGGGGGTCATGCCGGATCCGCGGCCAGCAGATCGCCGAGCCCCCGCAGTTGCGCGGTCGCGCCACCCAGCGTGAATTCGAGCCGTTTCGCCCCGACGAAGTACCGGTGCAGCGTGTGGTCGACGTCGATGCCGACACCGCCGTGGACGTGCACGGCCGTATGGGCGACCCGGTGCCCGGCTTCGGCCGCCCAGAACTTCGCCGTCGCGACCTCTTCGGCCGCCGGAAGCCCTTCGCTCAGCCGCCAGGCGGCCTGCCACAACGTCAGGCGGACGGCCTCGACGTCGACGTACGCGTCGGCGAGCCGTTGCCGGACCGCCTGGAAACTCCCGATGAGGTGGCCGAACTGCTCGCGTTCGCGCGCGTACGCGGCCGTCAGTTCCAGCGCCCGTTCGACGACGCCGAGCTGCTGCGCGCAGACGCCGATCGTGCCGCGCAGCCGCAGCCATTCGCCGACGTCGCCCAGCGACACCGCGGACCTCGCGCCGGAGAGTTCGACGAGCGCGGCGTCGGCGTGGTCGACGGTCCGCTGCGGTGAGACGGATACGGCGTCACGGTCGAGCAGGAACACCTGGCGCCCGCCGTCAATGGCCGCCTCGACGAGGAATCCGTGCGCGAAAGCACCCGAAGCCACCGCGGTCTGCGTGCCGGTCAGCCGCCAGCCGTCGCCGTCGGCCTCGGCGGTGAACCCGCACGGTATGCCGAAGTCCGGCAGTGCCACCGCGAGCACCTGCTCGCCGCGCAGCACCGGGACGATCCAGCGCTCGGCCAGTCGCCCGTCCCCGAACTCGGCCACCGCGGCCGCACCCATGACCACGGACGTCAGATACGGCACCGGAGCGACCGTGCGGCCGATCTCGGCCAGCACGGAACACTGCTCCAGCAGCCCGAACCCGCCGCCGCCGACAGTCTGCGGCAGCGCGGCGTCGACGACTCCGGCCTGCGCCAGCGCCTTCCACAGCGGCGCGTCGAAACCACCGGAACCGTGTGGCCCCAAGACGTCCGGGGTGACCTTGTCCGTCAGGATCCGGCGCGCCAGCGACGCGAGGTCCTGTTGCGCTTCAGTGAGCGTGAAGTCCATCAAAGTCTCCTAGCGCGTGACGGGCAGGCCGAGGGCGGTCGCGGCGATCATGTCCCGCTGGATCTCGTTGGTGCCGCCGCCGAAGGTGAGGATCAGCGAAGACCGGTGCAGCCGTTCGATC
The DNA here is from genome assembly GCF_040682875.1 of Amycolatopsis sp. NPDC051071. NCBI lineage: Bacteria > Bacillati > Actinomycetota > Actinomycetes > Pseudonocardiales > Pseudonocardiaceae > Amycolatopsis > Amycolatopsis sp. NPDC051071. Next base: position 14,079 of record NZ_JBFBBY010000093.1, read on the forward strand.
CGGCCGCGCAGCACCGCGCCGGGGGAGCCCTCGCGGACGACGGCGCCCGCGCCGAGGATCTCCATCATCAGCCGGTAGGCCTCCGTCGCGAACTCCGTGCCGAACACCTTGGTCGCCGACGCCTCCGCCGGGCCGAGGTCGCTGCTCGCGGCCGCCCAGGCGATTCGCCAGTTCCGGAGCTTCAGGTATTCCGCGTGCGTGTGGATCCGCGCCAGATGCAGCCGCACCCACGGCGCGTCGATGACGCGGGAGCCGTCGGGCAGTTTGGTCGTCCGCGCCCAGGTCCGCACTTCACGCAACGACGTCTGGATCGGCGCGGCCGAGGTCAGCGCCACCCGTTCGTGGTTGAGCTGGTTGGTGATGAGCGGCCAGCCCTCGTTCTCCCCGGCCACCCGGGAGGTCACCGGCACGCGGACGTCGTCGTAGTAGGTCGCGCTCGTCCCTGGCCCGGCGACGGTGTGCACCTTCGTCCAGGAGAACCCGGGCGCCGACGTCGGCACGATCAGCATGCTGAGGCCCTTGTGCTTACGGGCTTCGGGGTCGGTGCGAGCGGCCAGCCAGATGTAGTCGGCGTACTCGATCAGGCTCGTCCACATCTTCTGGCCGTTGACCACGTAGTCGTCGCCGTCGCGGACCGCGCGGGTGCGCAGTGACGCCAGGTCGGTCCCGGCACCCGGCTCGGAGTAGCCGATCGCGAAGTGCAGGTCGCCGGCGGAGATCTTCGGCAGGTAGAACGCCTTCTGTTCTTCGGTGCCGTAGCGCATGATCGTCGGCCCGACGGTGTTCACCGTGAGGAACGGGACGGGCACCCCGGCGGCGGCCGCCTCGTCGGTGAAGATGAGCTGATCGAGCATCGGCCGGTCCTGTCCGCCGTACTCGCGCGGCCAGCCGAGCGTGAGCCAGCCCGAGCTGCCGAGTTCGCGCACGATTTCCTTGTACACCAAGCCGTCGCCGTACTCTCCGCCGTCACCGGCGAGGGCCTCGCGGCGTTCGGGGGTCATCAGCCCGGCGAAGTACTCCCGTAGTTCCCCCGCCAGTGCGCGCTGCTCCGGCGTGTAGTCGATCCGCATCCGTCACCTCTGCCGTCGGTGCTCGTTACTGGTGCCATGGCCGCTCGCGGCGGTAGGGTAGAACCTGTTCTAGTTGTACCAGGTGTGGCGGCGAGGAGGGAATATGGAGATCGACGTCGATCGCTCGCTCTGCGAGGCGAACGCGATCTGTGTCGGCTTCGCGCCCGAGGTCTTCGATCTCGACGACGATGAGGAGCTGGTCCTCTCGGTGGCCGAAGTTCCGCAGAACCAAGTAGAACGTGTTTCTCATGCTGTGGCGAGTTGCCCGAAGAATGCCCTGCTCATACGTGGTTAGCGCCGTTTATTTGCACCTTGCACGCAGCGAGAACAGATTCTAGTGTGTCCGGAGAGGCAAGGAGGCCTGGAGTGAGCTTGGACGGCAAGACGGCCATCGTGACCGGAGCGGGCGCGGGACTCGGCCGGGCGGAAGCGCTGGCGCTCGCCGCCGCCGGAGCGTCGGTGGTGGTCAACGACGTCTCGGCCGCGGCGCGGGCGGTGGCCGACGAGATCGAGGCCGCAGGCGGCAAGGCGATCGCGGTCACCGGTGACGTGTCGGAATCCTCGACGGCGGACGCACTGCTCACCGCCGCCGTCGACCATTTCGGCGGCCTGCACATCCTGGTCAACAACGCGGGCGTGCTGCGCGACCGGATGCTGTTCTCGATGTCCGACGAGGAATGGGACACCGTGCTCGCCGTCCACCTGCGCGGGCATTTCCTGCTTTCCCGCAACGCCGGGGCGTACTGGCGCGACAAGTCCAAAGTGGACGGCGCGCCGGTGTACGGCCGCGTGGTCAACACCGCGTCGGAGTCGTTCCTGCTCGGTGCGCCAGGACAGCCGAACTACGGCGCGGCCAAGGCCGGGATCGCCGCGCTGACCGTCTCCACCGCACGCGGGCTCTCCCGCTACGGCGTCCGCGCCAACGCGATCTGCCCACGCGCCCGCACCGCGATGACCGAAGCCGTTTTCGGTGCCGAGGCCCCAGAAGGAGTCGACCCGCTTTCGGTCGACCACGTCGCGCCGTTCGTGTCGTTCCTCTGCTCGCCCGAATCCGACCGGGTCAACGGCCAGGTGTTCCTCGTCTACGGCGGGATGGTCGCGCTGATGCGGCCGCCGTCGGTGGAGCAGCGGTTCGACACCGTCAACGGCACCTGGACCACCGGCGAACTCGCCGGCCGCGTGGGCGGCTACTTCGCCGACCGCGACCCGGAACGCATGTTCTCCGCGTCCGAAATCATGTCGCTGCCATGACCGAGGAGATGATGTAGTGGGCAGGATCGAGGGCAAGGTCGCCCTGATCACCGGCGGTGCCCGTGGTCAAGGCGAAGCGGCCGCGCGGCTGTTCGTCGCCGAGGGCGCGCGAGTCGTGATCGCCGACATCAACGACCTCGACGGCGAGAAACTCGCCGCCGAACTCGGGGAAGCCGCCGTCTACCAGCATCTCGACGTCGGCGACGAGGCCGGGTGGGACGCCGCGATCGAGCGCACGGTTTCCGAATTCGGCCCGCCGACGGTGCTGGTCAACAACGCGGGCATCCTGCACTTCTCCGAACTCGGCAAGACCACGCTCGCCGACTACGAACGCGTCATCCGGGTCAATCAGATCGGGGCGTTTCTCGGGATGCGTTCGGTCGTTGAACCGATGACCGGGGCCGGAGGCGGCTCCATCGTCAACGTGTCCTCAGTGGAAGGACTCGCCGGGATGCCGTATCTCGTCGCCTACACCGCGAGCAAGTTCGCGATCCGCGGCATGACCAAGGTCGCGGCGCTCGAACTCGGCGCGAAGAACATCCGGGTCAATTCGGTCCATCCCGGCGCGATCGACACCCCGATGGTCGCCGCCGCCGCGGGCGGGCAGAAAGTCGACATGTCGTGGGTGGGCAAGAAGGTCGCTTTGGGGCGCGTCGGTCAGCCGGAGGACATCGCGAAACTCGTGCTGTTCCTGGCGAGTGACGAAAGTTCGTACAGCACCGGCGCGGAGTTCGTCGCCGATGGCGGCGCCACGGCGACGCACGGGCTCAAGTTCTAGCGTGGAGGTGCCGAGAGCAAAGTGAACACCGCTAACGCAATGGGGCGTCGCGGGGTGGAGTAAGACTCGGGGCAGACGACTGGGAGGTTCTGTGGGAGCGACGGTGTCTGTCCCCGGTATGGGTGCGCTCACACAGGTCGGCAGGCTCGCGACGCTGTCGTGGGAGGTCCTGCGCGCGATCTTCAAACGCCCGTTCCAATTCCGCGAGTGGATCCAGCAGTGCTGGTTCTTCGCCAGCGTCACGATTTTGCCGACGGCGCTGGTGGCGATTCCGTTCGGCGCGGTCATCGCGCTGCAACTCGGTTCACTGACACAGCAAATCGGCGCGCAGTCGTTCACCGGCGCGGCGAGTGCGCTCGCGATCGTGCAGCAGGCGAGTCCGCTGATCACCGCGTTGCTGGTGGCAGGCGCGGGTGGCAGCGCGGTCTGCGCCGACATCGGCGCCCGCAAGATCCGCGAGGAGATCGACGCGATGGAGGTGCTCGGGGTCAACCCGATCCAGCGCCTGATCGTTCCCCGTGTCCTCGCCGCGATCGTGGTTTCGGTGCTGCTGAACGGGTTGGTCAGTGTCGTCGGGGTGCTCGGCGGCTACTTCTTCAACGTCGTCATGCAGGGCGGCACGCCGGGTGCCTATCTCGCCAGCTTCAACGCGCTGGCCCAGGTGCCGGACCTGTGGGTCAGTGAGATCAAGGCGCTGCTGTACGGCTTCGTCGCCGGGGTGGTCGCGGCGTTCCGCGGGCTGAACCCGGCGGGCGGGCCGAAGGGCGTCGGCGACGCGGTGAACCAGGCCGTGGTCATCACATTCCTGCTGCTGTTCCTGATCAACGTCGTCCTCACCGCGATCTACCTGCGGATCGTGCCGCCGAAGGCGATGTGACATGGCAGCCGAACCGGCCGTTTCCGACCGGACACTCGAAATCATCGCGCGTCCGGGTGCCATGCTGGAGGGCTTCGGAGGCCAGCTGTCGTTCTACTTCCGGGCGCTGGCCTGGACCCCGCGCACGATCCGGCGCTACGGCCGGGAGATCTTCCGCCTGCTGACCGAAGTCAGCTTCGGCACCGGCGCGCTCGCGGTGATCGGCGGGACGCTCGGCGTGATGATCGGGATGACGCTCTTCACCGGGCTCATCGTCGGCCTGCAAGGCTATTCCGCGCTCAACCAGCTCGGCACCGCCGCGCTGACCGGGTTCATCTCGGCCTACTTCAACACTCGTGAGGTCGCGCCGCTTTCGGCCGGGCTCGCGCTCTCGGCCACCGTCGGCTGCGGGTTCACCGCGCAACTGGGCGCGATGCGGATCTCCGAGGAGATCGACGCGCTCGAAGTGATGGGCGTGCCGAGCATGCCGTACCTCGTGACGACGCGGGTGATCGCCGGCGTCACCGCGGTCATCCCGCTCTACGCCGTCGGCCTGCTCTCGTCCTATCTGGCCTCGCGGCAGATCACCATCTGGCTCTACGGCCAGTCCGCGGGCACCTACGACCACTACTTCACGCTGTTCTTGCCGCCGGAAGACGTCCTGTGGTCGTTCCTCAAGGTGATCATCTTCAGCGTGCTCGTCATCCTTTCCCATTGCTACTACGGCTATACCGCCGGCGGTGGGCCCGCCGGGGTCGGGGTCGCCGTCGGCCGCGCGGTGAGGACCGCGATCGTGCTGATCTCGGTGCTCGATTTCTTTCTCAGCCTCGCGATCTGGGGCGCCACGACGACGGTGAGGATTTCCGGGTGAACAGGGGGATGCTGCTGCAGCGGCTCCGGCACCAGGTGCTGGGCCTGATCTTCCTCGTGGTCGTCGTACTGTTCTTCGTCACCACGATCGCCTTCTACGAGAAGGCGTTCACCTCGGTGACGCTGGTAAAGCTGGAGACCGACCGCATCGGCAACCAGATGCGTGAGGGCGCGGACGTCAAGGTGCGCGGGATGGTCGTCGGCGAGGTGCGGACGATCCAGGCCCACGGCGACCACGCGACGATGGAACTCGCGCTGCAACCGGACAAGACCAAGGTCATCCCGGCCAATGTGTCCGCACGGCTGCTGCCGAAGACGTTGTTCGGCGAGCGGTACGTCGCCCTGCAGATTCCGGAGCGGCCCGAGCGGCATATCGGCGAAGGCGACGTCATCCCGCAGGATCGCAGCAGTAGCGCGATCGAGCTGGAAACCGTGCTCGGCAACGTGATGCCGTTGCTGCAGGCTGTGCAGCCGGAGAAGATGGCGAGCACGCTGAACGCCGTCGCGTCCGCTTTGGACGGTCAGGGCAAGCAACTCGGCTCGACGCTGGCGGGGCTTTCCGAGTATCTCGGCAAGCTGAACCCGTCGCTGCCCGACCTCAAGGCCGACATCTCCGGGCTCGCGAACGCCGCCGCGATCTACGACAAGGCCGCGCCGGATCTGCTGGCGGCGCTGTCGGATCTGACCACCACGAGCAAGACGTTGGTCGAGAGCCAGCGTGGCCTCGCCGACGTCTACTCGACGGTGACCGCGGCTTCGATCGACCTGACGAGCTTCCTGAAGGTCAATCAGGACAACCTGATCCGGCTCACCACCAACCTGCAACCCACCTTGGACGTCCTCGCGAAGTACGCGCCCGAATACCCCTGTCTGCTCAAACAGCTGGCCGGATCGGTGCCGCGCGCGGAACTCGCGTTCGGCAAGGGCACCGCGCATCCCGAGGTCAGCCGCGTGACGATCGAGTTCACGCCGAGCCGCGGCAAGTACCTGCCCGGCGTCGACGAGCCGAAGTACCACGACAAACGCGGTCCGCGGTGCTATCCGGAGGTCCCGCCGCCGGGCCGCTGGCCGCAATACCCGCCGGACGGCGCGATCGACGACGGCTCCTCCAAACCCGCGCCGCCGCGTGACCCGGACGGCAGGCTGCCCGCCGGCGGGGGAGCGGGTGGTTCGGTCGTGAACACGCCGGACGAGCAGCGGCTGATCGACCTGCTCGTGTCGCCGGCCATGGGCACGACGCCGGACCAGGTACCGAACTGGGGCAGTCTGCTGGTGGGGCCGCTCTACCGCGGTGCGGAGGTGGAGCTCAGGTGAGCCGGGTGTCGGAAGTGCGGACAGGCGGGGGTCGTGAGTGGCGTTTCGGGTTAGTGAGGGGTACGGCAAAGGTGGCGCCTTCGGGTGAGGTGGTGCCTGGGGTGGCGCGGCACCGCACTCACGCCTTCAAGCACGCGAGTTACGCCTTCAAGCACGCGAGTTACGTGTTCAAGCACGCGAGTTACGGCTTCAGGCACGCGAGTTGCGTGCTCAAGCACGCGAGTTACGCCTTCAAGCACGCGAGTTACGTGCTCAAGCACGCGAGTTACGGCTTCAGGCACGCGAGTTACGTGTTCAAGCACGCGAGTCACGCCTTCGCGCTGGCCGCCGACCCCGCGAACAAGCCGGTCACAGCGAGCCCAGGCACCACGCCAAGTTTGCCTTACCCCTCAAGAGAACCCGAATCACCACTCACGACCACCTGGACCGAGGGGGCACGCACGCCATCCTGCCGGGCCGCGCTGGAGTGCACTTCGCGACACGCTCGTCCCGTCGTCGGGCTCGCAGGGAGGGGGACGCGGTGAGGTCCTACATCCCGGATCTGATCAAGATCCTCATCTTCGCCGTCGTCACGGTGCTGCTCACCGCGGTCCTCGGCGCCACCATCGCGAACACCAACTTCGGCGAGACCTCGGGCTACGTCGCCAAGTTCACCGACGCGTCCGGGCTGAAGGAAGGTGACGACGTCCGCATCGTCGGCGTGAAGGTCGGGCAGGTCGACAGGATCGAGGTCGAGGAGGGCGAACGGAACTTCGCCCAGGTCCACTTCGACGTCCAGACCACGTACCGGTTGACGGCGTCGGTGACCGCGACCATCAAGTACCGCAACCTGGTCGGGCAACGTTATCTCTCGCTCGGCACGGACATCGGTGACGAGAAGCCGTTGCCGCGCGGCGGGATCATCCCGCCCGAACGCACCAAACCGGCACTGAACCTGACCGTGCTCTTCAACGGCTTCAAACCGCTCTTCCGCGCGCTGAACCCCGAAGACGTCAACAAGCTCTCCTACGAGATCATCCAGGTGTTCCAGGGCGAGGGCGGCACGATCACCAGTCTCCTCGCGCATACCGCGTCGGTCACGTCGGCCATCGCGGGCAAGGACAAGATCATCGGTGACGTCATCACGAACCTCAACACCGTGCTCGGCACGGTCGAGAAACGGTCGCCGCAGCTGGGTGAGCTGATCGATCAGACCCAGCGGCTGGTCACCGGGCTCGCCGAACAGCGGCAGCCGATCGGGGACGCGGTCAAGGCGCTGGGCGACCTCACCGTCGCCACCACCGGCCTGCTCGCCGACGCGCGGCCGGCGCTCAAGGACGACGTCGTCCAGCTCGGCGCGCTGTCGAAGAACCTCGGCGATTCGGAGCAGCTGATCGATCAGCTCCTGCAGGTGCTGCCGGGCAACCTGCGGAAGTTCACCCGGACGCTGAGTTACGGCAGCTGGTTCAACTATTACCTGTGCGGGATCTCCGGCAGCATCGGCATCAAATCACTCAACATCGAATTGCCGATCACGCCGCTGCCCGGCACCCAGCGACCGGAGAGGTGCGGGCCGTGAAGCCGCTCAAGGAACGCAACCAGGCCGCGGTCGGCGGGGTGACGCTCATTCTGCTCGTGCTGACCGTGATGACGACGTACTTCTCCGACAAGATCCCGCTTTTCGGCAGCGGCACGACGTATTCGGCGTACTTCGGCGAGTCGGCAGGGCTGGCGCCGGACAACGAGGTCCAGGTCGCCGGGGTCAAGGTCGGGCAGGTCTCCTCGGTCGAGCTCGCAGGCAAGAAGGTGCTGGTGAGGTTCCGGGTCGCCGACGTCCGGGTCGGGGACGCCACGGCCGCGTCGATCGAGATCAAGACGCTGCTGGGTGAGAAGTTCCTCGCGCTGACACCGAAAGGCAAGGCGAGTCAGGACCCGAACGCCACCATCGGGCTGGACCGCACGCGGACGCCGTTCGAACTGCAGGACGCTTTCCAGCAGCTGTCCGGAACGGTCGGCGAGATCGACACCGCGCAGCTGGCGACGAGTTTCACCGTGCTCTCCGACGCGCTCAAAGACAGCCCGCAGTACCTGAAGGACACGCTGAGCGGCCTTTCTTCCTTGTCCAAGACGGTTTCCTCGCGTGACGGCGAGCTGAAGACGTTGCTGTCCACTACGAGCAAGGTGTCCAAGACGCTGTCCGATCGCAACGCCCAGCTGAAGCGGATCCTCGACGACGGCAACCTGCTGCTCGCCGAACTGCAGAACCGGAAGGACGCGATCAGCACGTTGCTCAAGGGCACGCAACAGGTTTCGGTCCAGCTGTCCGGACTCGTCGCCGACAACCGGCAGACGTTGAAACCCACGCTCGAAAAACTCGGCAAGGTCACCGATGTACTGCAGCGCAACCAGGACAACCTCAGCCGCAGCCTCCAGCTGATGGCGCCGTTCGCCCGCGTCGGCGCCAACGCGACCGGTAACGGCCGCTGGTTCGAGGGCTATCTGTGCGGACTGCTGCCGCCGACGATCATCGCGGGCGCCTTCCAGGTCAACCCGGAAGGGTGCACCCCGCCGATCGCCGCGCCGAACCAGGGAGTGGGGGGACGATGACCATCCACACACGTACGGGCCGCACGGTCTACACCTGGGTCGCGTTCGCCTGCGTCCTCGCGCTGATCCTGGCCGCCGGGCTGTGGCTGGTGTTCAGGGACGCGGGCGGGACACGGATCAGCGCGTACTTCGGGAAGACCGTCGGGCTTTACGCCGGATCTTCGGTGCGGGTACTCGGGGTCAAGGTCGGTGAGATCACCGGCGTGACGCCGCAGGGCGAGGCCGTCCGGGTCGACATGCGGATTGACGGCGACACCCCGATCCCGGCAGACGCGGGTGCGGTTGTCGTCTCGCCGAGCCTGGTCAGCGACCGGTACGTGCAGCTGACCCCGGCTTACGAGAGCGGCCCCGAAATGGCCACGGACGCGGTGATCGCCAAGGAGAAGACCGCGACCCCGGCCGAACTCGACGACCTCTACACGAGCCTCGACAAGCTCTCGACGAGTCTGGGACCCAACGGCGCCAACAAAAACGGCGCGCTGTCCGGCGTACTCGACACGGCGGCCGCGAACCTCGACGGGAACGGGAAGAACCTCAACACCACGGTGACGCGGCTGTCCGAGCTGGCCAAGACGCTGGACGGCTCCAAGGACGACCTGTTCACCACGGTGCGGAACCTGAACTCGTTCACCACCGCGCTGGCCGACAGCGACAAGCAGCTCAACGAGTTCTACCGCCGGGCCGCGGACGTCAGCGGGTTCCTGGCCGCGGATTCCGCCGACGTCGGCGGAGCGCTGAATTCGCTCGCGACGGCGATGGGTGACGTCGAGAAATTCGTGGCGGAGAACAAGGACCTGCTCTCGTCCAATGTGGACAAACTGGCCGGGCTCACCAAGGTCCTCGTGGACCAGCGGGCCTCTCTCGCCGAGGTGATCGACATCGCGCCGACCGGGGCGACCAACTTCATCAACTCCTACGACGCGGCGTCCGGCACGATCGCCGTGCGGGACAACCTCAACGAACTGACGCATCCGCCGATCCTGACCGTCTGCCGGCTGATCAGCGCGAGCACACCGAAACCGATCCCGGACGCGCTGGGCAACATCTGCAAGCAGCTCGCACCCGTCCTCGACGGTACGCTGAAGCTCCCGTCGGTCCCGCAGGTGCTGGCTTCGCTGCAGAGCGGGGAACTGCCGCCGCTGCCGCTCCCGCTGGTCGATGTCCTCACCAAGGGGATCCCGAAGTGAAGCGGCAACGGCAGAAGATCGCGGGTGTGATGGCGGGCGTCCTGGTGCTGGCAGGCTGTAGTGACGGCGGCTTTTCGGGGCTGTACAACACTCCCTTGCCGGGTGGCGCGGATATCGGTGACCACCCGTACCGGCTCTCGGCGCAGTTCTCCGACGTGCTCGACCTCGTGCCGCAGGCGAGTGTGAAGGTCAACGACGTCCCGGTCGGGCGGGTCGAGAAGATCGACCTCGCGCCGGACACGCGTTCGGCGTGGGTGAACATGGTCGTCAACGGCGACATCGCGCTGCCCGCGAACGCACGGGCGGAACTGCGTCAATCGAGCCTGCTCGGCGAGAAGTTCGTCGACCTGCACGCGCCCGCCAAACCCGAAGGCGCCCTCGCCGACGGCGCGAAGATCCCGTTGGACCGGACGAACCGCAACCCCGAGGTCGAAGAGGTCCTCGGCGCGCTTTCCCTGCTGCTCAACGGCGGCGGGGTCGAGCAGATCCAGAAGATCAGTCACGAACTGAACGACGCGCTGACCGGGAACGAGACCGAAGTCCGCGCCCTGCTGTCCAATGTGGACAAACTGGCCACCGAGCTCGACGGGCACAAGGGTGAGATCCTGCGGGCTATCGACGGTCTCGACAGGCTGTCCACCACCCTGGCCGGGCAGACGCAAAACCTGACGAACGCGCTCGACAACCTGTCACCGGGGCTCAAGGTCGTGACCGAGCAACGGGATCAGCTCGTCGGCATGTTACAGGCACTGAACACGCTGTCCGGCGTCGCGACCGACACGATCAAGGCCAGCCGTGACGACCTGGTCGCGAACCTCCGCGCACTGCGGCCGACGCTGGCGAAGCTGTCCGAGGCCGGCCAGGATCTGCCGACGGCGTTGCGGATCCTGCTCACCTACCCGTTCCCGGACTACGCGGGCAACGTGATCAAAGGTGACTACGCCAACGTGGAAGCCAAGATCGACCTGAACCTGGACACGTTCCTGGAGAATATGAACAACTCGTCGCAGCCGATCATCCAGCTGCCGGGGACCCAGGGCACCGGCACCCCCGGCGCGATCCCGTTCAACAACGGTGCCGCGCCGCCGGTGCTGCCGCTGCCGACCGGTGATCTCCCACAGGCACCCCAGGGACAGAGCGGCGGCGACGTCCTCGGTGGGGTGCTCGGCGGGCTGCTCGGGCCGCTGCTGGGAGGTGGCCGGTGATCACCCGCAAAACCAAGATCCAGATGGCGGCCTTCATCGTCATCGCGGTGGTTTCGGTCGTCTACGCGGGCGGCAAGTACGCCGGGCTGGACAGGCTCTTCGGCACCCGCGGCTACCTCGTGACCGCGCAACTCGTGGACTCCGGCGGCATCTTCGTCAACGCCGAGGTCTCCTATCGCGGCGTCGCGGTCGGCAAGGTCGCGTCGATGACGCTCACCGAACACGGCGTCGACCTCGGCCTGGACATCGATTCGGGTGCGCCGAAGATTCCCGCCGACACGAAGGCCGCGGTCGCGAACCGGTCGGCGGTGGGGGAGCAGTACGTCGATTTGCTGCCCATGCACGAAAACGGGCCGTACCTGTCCGCCGGTTCGGTCATCACCCGTGACAAGACGTCGATCCCGCTCGGACCGGACACCGTACTGTCCAATCTGGACAAGCTGGTGTCGAGTGTGAAGCCTGAGTCGCTGAAGACCGTCGTCGACGAGACGTACGAGGCGTTCGCGAACGCGGGCCCGGAGCTGCGGCAACTGCTCGACAGCACCGGCTCCCTGACCGCGACGGCGACGCAGTACCTGCCCGACACCCAGGGCCTGCTGGCCAGTTCGCGGACCGTCCTGGACACCCAGCAGCGGCAGGCGGACAACATCACGAAGTTCTCCAGCGGCCTCAAGACGATCGCCGCGCAGCTGAAGACGTCCGACCCGGATCTGCGGCGGGTCATCGACGAGGCACCGAAACTGAGCCGTCAGATCAGCGACGTCCTCGCGGTTTCCGGGACCGACCTCGGGGTGCTGTTCGCGAACGCGCTCACCACCGCCCAGATCACCTCGGCCCGGACCGACGCGATCGAGGAACTGCTCGTCGCGTACCCGATCATTTCGGCCTTCTCACGCTCGACGTCGCCGGACGGCACGGGACACCTCGGCGTCGTGTTCAACTTCTTCGACCCGGTCTCGTGCACCAAGGGCTACGAGGGCACGAAACAGCGCCCCGCCAACGACCTCACCGAGGCGCCGGTCAACCTGCAGGCGTACTGCGCCGAGCCGCCGGGGAGCCCCACCGGTGTGCGAGGCTCCCAGAACGCCCCGTACGCGGGGAAACCGCCCGCGGTCCCGGAGCGGCCGAAACAGACCCCGCAGGCGGCGGAATCCGCGCAGCTGCCCGGGGTGCTGAGCCTGCTCAGCGGGTCCGCGCCGGGCGGGCTCGGCGCGTTGCTGGGTGGCAAGTAGTGCCCACGCGTGCGCTCACCGTCGTCGCGGCCGTGGTGGTCCTCGCGGCCGCCTGGTTCGGCTGGTCGTGGTGGAGCGCCGCGCGGGACGACGGCCTGGCGCGAGGCAGGGAACGGGAAGCCGTCCTCGCCGCCGCGTCCGGTCAGCTGGAGGTGCTGAACACGATCGACTACCGCACCGGCGTTCAGGACGTCGACCGCTGGCTCGGCGTCACCACCGGACGGCTCGGGAAGGACCTCACCGGCGACCGGCAGACCCAGATCGACCGGGCGAACACGAGCAAGACCGTCGCGACCGCGAAGCTGAAGCAGGCCGCGGTCACCGAACTCGACGCCGTCGCCGGGACGGCGCGGCTGATGGCGGTGCTGGACGTGAAGGTCAGCACCGGCGGTGGATCGGCCGCGCCCAAGGTGAGCAGGCTGACCGTGGACTACCAGCGCGTCGAGGACGGCTGGAAGGTCAGCGCGGTGCAGGCGGCGGGCTCGTGACCGCCAGGGCACCGCGGATCCTGACCGCGATCATCGTGCTGGCCGCCGGCTGTGCGGTGTGGTTCGGTCTGGAGGCGTCGTCACTGGGTTCGGACGGCAACGCGGCACTGGTGGACCAGGCGGCCACCGCCGAGGTCGCCGACCAGGTCGGCGCCGGGGTGAAGGCCGTGTTCTCCTACGACTACAGCAACCTCGAGCGGACCGAACGGGCCGCGGCCGACGTCCTCGTCGGCGAGGCGACCGGGCAGTACCGGGACCAATTCGCTTCGGCGCGCGAACGGGCCGAAGAACAGAAGCTGGTGCGGACGACGACCGTGCGTTCGCTCGGCGTCCGTTCCTTGCGTGGGGACCAGGCCGAAGTGCTGCTTTTCCTCGACCAGCAGACGCTCACCCCCGGCGGCGCCGCTCCGCGGTCTTCGGTGTCCCAGCTTTCGGTCACCGCTGTCCGGATCGACGGCCGGTGGAAGATCTCGCAACTCACCGCGCTCTGATCACGAGAGCCGTTTCATCTTCGCCGCCGTGATGGCGCCACCCGAAACGGTGTAGGAGCCGGAGAAACTACGCAGTGAACCATCGGTCTGCCGAGCGGAAAGATCGACGTACACCGTGTTCCCTCGCACGCTCGTCACGGTTAGGGCGGCCCACGAAGTCGTCGCGTATCCCTTGGCGTAGGAGGCAAAAGTGCCGCCTTTCGCCAGCCGTTGGCCGCCGAGATTCCACGCGGTGAGGAAATCACCCCGGTTGATCGCGTCGTAGTAGGCGATCACCGTCTGCGCCACCGGAACCGCGGGCGCGGGATAAATCGTCCGCGTTGTCGGCGGTGCGACATAAACCGTCTGCGGCGCGGCCGCGGCCGCGGGTGGCTGGAGCACGATCGTGCTCGGGGGAGCGGCGACCACGACCGCGGGTGTCGCCGTACCCTGATTCGGTACCGCGCAGGCGGACAAGGCTCCCGCGGCCATTACCGTCACCGCTGCCCAGTTCTTCGCTCTCATTGCCATACCCCTCGTTTCTCGCCTTTTCGTTCGTATTACCGAGAATGCGAGAAAAGCGCCCGGGTCACTAGAGGACTTGGCCTCGTTACGAATGCTGAAAAACGCGCCGCAACCGTTATGGGATCTTGTGCGCGGCGTGCGTAGGGCGACCCTCGTCTCACGCCGGACCGCCGCCGGGTTTAGCGTTAGGCATGACCACTGCACCTGTCGATGTCGAGAGCGCCCGCCGCGACTACGCGGCCCTCGTCGACCGTGGCCTCTCCCTGGACATCACCCGCGGCAAGCCGTCCCCCCGGCAGCTCGACCTCGCCGACGGGCTGCTCGCCCTCCCCGGAGACGTGCGCAAGGCCGAGGACGGCACGGACGTCCGCAACTACGGAGGCCTGAAGGGCCTGCCCGAACTCCGCCGCATCTTCGCCGGGCCGCTGCAGGTCCCGGCCGAGCAGCTGCTGGCCGCGGGCAACGCCAGCCTGGAGCTGATGCACGACGCCATCGTGCAGGCCTTCCTCAGCAAGCTCCCTGGCGCCGAGCGCCGCTGGGCCGACGAGGAGCGGGTCGTCTTCCTGTGCCCGGTCCCGGGCTACGACCGCCACTTCGCGCTGGCCGAGCGTTTCGGCATCGAGCTGGTCCAGGTGCCGCTGACCGAGACCGGCCCCGACATGGACGTCGTCGAGCGTCTCGTCGCCGAGGACGCCGCGGTCAAGGGCATCTGGTGCGTGCCGAAGTACAGCAACCCGACCGGCATCACCTACAGCGACGACACCGTGCGCCGGCTGGCCACGATGACCACGGCCGCCCCGGACTTCCGGATCTTCTGGGACAACGCCTACGCCGTGCACCACCTCACCGACGTCGAGGTGCCGCTGGCCGACGTGCTCGCGCTGGCCACCGAGGCGGGCAACGCCGACCGCGTGTTCGTCTTCGGCTCCACCTCGAAGGTGACCTACGCCGGTGGCGGCGTCGGCTTCTTCGGCGCGTCGGAGGCCAACCTCGCCTGGTGGATCGGCCTTGTCGGCAAGCGGACCATCGGCCCGGACAAGGTCAACCAGCTCCGGCACGCGTTGTTCCTGCGTGACGAGGACGGCGTGCGGGAGCATATGCGCAAGCACGCCGAGCTCATCGGCCCGAAGTTCGCGGCCGTCGACGAGATCCTCACCAAGGAACTCGGGGACTCGGGCCTCGCGTCCTGGACCAAGCCGATCGGCGGGTACTTCGTCTCGCTGACCGTGCCCGCCGGGACCGCCAAGGAGGTCGTGCGGCTGGCCAAGGAGGCGGGGATCGCACTGACCCCGGCCGGTGCGACGCATCCGTACGGCGACGACCCCTCCGACGCCGTCATCCGCATCGCGCCGACCTACCCTGAGCTGTCCGAAGTCGAAGAGGCGATCCGCGGTCTCGCGGTCTGCGTTCGCCTTGCCGCGGCGACGAAGAAATAATTTCGAGATCTTTTCCAATCCGGGTCACGGGTGGTTCCGAACGTCCGAGTGGGTGGGTGTACACCGCAAGGACGAGAGGAACCACTCGTGTTCGGAAAGCCGTTCGTTCGTACCCTGATTTCGCGCAGTGCCGAGAACCGCACGGATCGCCGCCGGTTCTTGAAGGCCGCCGGCGCGGCGGGGCTCGGTGTCGTCGGCGCGACCTACCTCGGGGTACAGGCCACCTCGACCGCTTCGGCCACCGGTGAAGCGGCCGCCGAAGCCGCCGCTCCCAGTGACGCGGCCGTGCTCAACTTCGCGCTCAACCTGGAATACCTCGAAGCCGAGTTCTACTCCTTCGCCGTCTACGGCCACGGACTGCCGGACGACATCACCGGCGGTGCCGGCACCCAAGGCGGGGTGGTCGGCGGCAAGAAGGTGATGTTCCACGACAAGGCCCTGCACCAGTTCGCCAAGGAGATCGCGGGCGACGAGGTCGCACACGTCAAATTCCTGCGTGGCGCACTGGGCGAGGCCGCGGTGTCGCGGCCGGAGATCGACCTCAAGGACAGCTTCACCGCGGCGGCACGGGCGGCCGGCCTGATCAGCGAATACCAGCAGTTCGACCCGTTCGCCCACGAGAAGAACTTCCTGCTCGCGGCGTTCCTGTTCGAGGACGTCGGCGTGACGGCCTACAAGGGTGCCGCCCCGCTGATCACCAACAAGACGTTCCTGGACGCGGCAGCCGGGATCCTCGCCGCCGAGGCCTATCACGCCGCCACCATCCGGACGTCGCTGTTCGAGCGGGACCTCGGCGACGCCGCGGCGAAGATCTCCAACGCCCGCGACGCACTCGACGGTCCCGGTGACGACGACCAGGGCGTCGTGCTCGGCAACCAGGCCAACATCGTGCCGGCCGACAACAACGGCATCTGCTTCGGCCGCAGCGCCGACCGGGTGCTGAACGTGGTCTACCTGAACCCGGGCTCGGTGAAAGAGGGCGGGTTCTTCCCCAAGGGAGTGAACGGCGACATCGTCGCCAGCGGCGGCGCGTGATCCTCGCTGTCGTGTCGCCGTTTCCCGGTACGGTCGGGTGACGGCGACACGAGGAGGGGGTTCGCGGTGAAGGCTGTGATCATCGGTGGCGGCATCTCGGGCACGGTGACCGCGATGGCGTTGCGGCGGGCCGGGATCGAAGCGAGCGTCCACGAGGCGCATCAGTCCGGCGGTGAGGACGCGGGCTCGTTCCTGACGATCATGCACAACGGCATGGACGCGTTGCGTGCCATCGATGCCGAGACACCCGTCGTCGAGAACTCGTTTGCCGCCGCGGGCCTGGAACTGGTGACGCCGGACGGCCGGACCGTCGAGCGGCGTTCGTTCGACGTGGACGGCCTCGCCGGACCGCGCACTCTCACCCGCGCGGCGCTGTATCGCGCGCTGCAGGAGGAAGCGATCTCGCGTGGGATCACCTTCGAGCGCGGGAAGCGGCTGGTCTCCGCCTCGCCGGGAATCGCGTTGTTCGAGGACGGGACCTCCGTCGAGGGCGACATCCTGATCGGCGCCGACGGCCTGCGTTCGGTCGTGCGGAACCTCATCGACCCCTCGTGCCCGCCGCCGCGCTCCACCGGTCTGGACGTCGTCTACGGCTATACGACCGACACGAGCGTCCCGCGGGCGCCGTCGCTCTATCGGATGATCCAGAGCCTGCACGCCTTCTTCGGCTACACGAGCGCGCCCGACGGCTCGACGTACTGGTTCGCGCGGCTGCCCACGGCCGAAGGTGTGCGGAGTGGCCTCTCGGCGGCCGAGTGGCGCTCGGCCGCCTTCGCCGCCTTCGACGGGGAGCCATTGCCTGCGGCGGAAATCATCCAGTCGACAGGCGACGACGTCTTCGGCGGTCACTCTTACGACGTACCTTCGACGCCGGTGTGGTTCAACGCGTCGATGGTGCTCGTCGGAGACGCGGCGCACGCGGCCTCGCCCGCCGCCGGACAGGGGGCGTCGATGGCGCTGGAGGACAGTGTCGTGCTGGCGCAGTGCCTGCGGGATCTTCCTGACGCGCCAACGGCTTTCGCGGCTTACGAGCGGCTCCGGCGGGCGCGGGTGGAGAAGCTGGTGGCGAGCAGCGCCGCGGTATCGTCGGGGACGACGTCGGACGAGGGCCGGAACTGGCTCTACCAGCACCACATCGAGTGGGACGCGAAGATCGCCGCCGGTTGAGCCTCGCCTGACCGGCCGCTCACCACCTACCGCCGCACCCCCTCGCCCAAGCGCGTGAAGGCCCCCTTCCCTCGGCTCAGCCGAGGAAACTCGACCTTCACACCTTCCCGAAGTACATGAAGGCCCCCTTCCTTGCGGGCCGACGTCCGGATGGCCTTGGCGTCCGAGCCCGCGCCGGGTTCGGTGATCGCGAA
>NZ_JBFBBY010000094.1:0-31577 GCF_040682875.1 Amycolatopsis sp. NPDC051071
TGAAGGTCGAGTTTCCTCGGCTGAGCCGAGGGAAGGGGTCCTTCACGCGCCGTAGGTCACGCGCCGTAGATACGCAAGTAGTCGACTACTTGCGTAAGTGGGGCACGTGAGCGACGAAGGGGCCCTCCACCATGCGGTGAAGGGCCCCTTCGGCTCGCGAAGCTAGTGAGCCGCGGGACCGTCGACGGCCTCCTTGGCCAGCCGGTCGGTCTCACGCTCGAACGAACGGTGGATCTCGGCCTCGGCGTCGGCACGCCCGACCCAGCTCGAGCCCTCGACGCTCTTGCCCGGCTCCAGGTCCTTGTACACCTCGAAGAAGTGCTGGATCTCGAGCTTGTGGAACTCGTTCAGGTGGTGGATGTCGCGCAGGTGCTCCAGGCGCAGGTCGTTCGTCGGGACTGCCAGGACCTTGTCGTCCGGGCCCTTCTCGTCGGTCATCCGGAACATGCCGATCGCACGGCAGCGGATCAAGCAACCAGGGAAGGTCGGCTCCTGGACGAGCACCAGCACGTCGAGCGGGTCGCCGTCCTGGCCGAGGGTGTCGTCGATGAAGCCGTAGTCGGCGGGGTACTGGGTGGCGGTGAACAGGGTCCGGTCCAGCTTGATGCGACCGGTCTTGTGGTCCACCTCGTACTTGTTGCGCTCCCCCTTGGGGATTTCGATAGTGACGTCGAATTCCACGCCGGCCTCGCTGCTCTCGTCTTTGGTACGCCCCGCCGTCGCGGACGGCTCACCGAAATCATCGTCTTGTCTTCACTAGTGTGGACCACGGGGGCCCGGGCGGTCGCATCGATGTGGTCGTATGTGAGCTTGGCCCCTTCCCCGGGCGGTGGATGAAGGAGTGTTGCGTGCCGGAAAACGATGACCTGAGCTGGCCGTCGGACGATCACGACACCTCATCCGCCGAGCCCAAGGGCACCAAGGGGGACGGCGAGGCCACCGCCTGGCTGCCCGTCTCCGGCCTGGCGAACGGCAAAACCGAAGAGCTGGCCGTGCCCAAGGTCACACCTAAGAGTGGTTCCTGGTTCAACCCGGTCGTCGACGTCGACGACGAACCGGACGTCCCCAAGACCCCGACGCCGAAGTGGTCCGCCTTCGAACCGGCGACGCCTGTCGCGCCGAAGGAGCCCGAGGAGCCGAAGACGGTCTTCGTCAAACCGGTCGAGCCGCAGCACGCGGAACAGCCGGACTGGGACCAGTTCGACCGAGGCGCTCCCACCCCGGCCCGTGCTCCCGAGCCGTCGAGGCCGGAGCAGCGCCAGGAGCCCCAGCGCCAGGAGCCCCAGCGCCAGGAAACCCAGTACCAGGAGCCTCAGCGCCAAGAATCCCAGCGCCAGGAGCCTCAGTACCAGGAGACCCAGTACCAAGAGACCCAGTACCAAGAACTCCAGCACCAGGATTTCCCACGCCAGGAACCTCAGCGCCAGGAGCCCCAGCGCCGTCCCGAGCAGAACCGGATCGACCCGCCGCGACCTGCGCAGGTCCCGTCCGCGAACACGCTCGCGCGGCCCGTCCGCATCGAGCCGTCCGAAGAGCGCTTCGACTCCGAAGCCACTGTCGGCATCCAGCAGCCGGAACCGCCGTCGGAAGAACCCCCGGCCGCCGAAACCGAAGCCGCGCCCGCGCCGAAGCCCAAGAAGCGCAAAAAGCGCAAGGTCCTGGTGATCACGAGCGTGATCGTGGTGCTGCTGCTCGCCGGGCTGGGTGGGGCCGCCGCGATGCCGAAGGTGTCGAACCGGCTCGGCCTGCCCTGGGCGCCGAACGCGCCGAAGGGCGACATCCCGAAGCCCGCCGGTGTCACCCGAGTCCTCCACGGCCCGGACATCAACGGTGTCGCGCCGAGCAAAGCGGGTCTCACAGCCGCGTTGAAGGGGCCCGCCGGTTCCGCGGACCTCGGCACGCTCACCGGCGTCGTCGTCGATCCGGCGACCGGTGACGTGCTCTGGGACAAGAACTCCGGCACGCCGCTGACCCCGGCGTCGACCACGAAGCTCCTCACCGTCGCGGCCGCACTGCTGTCGCTGGATCACGGGATGCAGATGTCGACGAAGATCGTCCAGGGCGCGGATCCGGGCACGGTCGTCCTCGTCGCGGGTGGCGACCCTTCGCTGACTTCGCTGCCGCTGGGCACCGACTCGCCGCTGTACCCGGGCGCGGCCCACGTCGACGATCTCGTCGCCCAGGTCAAGAAGGCGGGTGGCGGGAAGATCTCCAAGGTCCAGCTGGACGTCAGCCTGTTCAAGGGGTCGACGTCGGCGGCGGGCTGGGATCCGGAGGACACCGCCGCCGGGAACACCTACATGGCGCCGGTCGTCCCGGTGATGGCCGACGGCGGCCGCACCGACCCGAAGAACGACCACTCGCCCCGTATCGCGAACCCGGGGACGGCGCTGACCCAGAAGATCGCGGGGAAGCTCGAAGCCCAGGCAGGCGGCACCGTCACGGCGCCGAAGGGCGCGAAGGTGCTCGGCGAGGTCAAGTCGCAGCCGCTGACCGAGTTCACCAACTCGCTGCTGCAGCTTTCGGACAATATGCTCGCCGACGTCCTGGCCAGGCAGATCGCGCTCGCCAAGGGCGGCGAGCCCTCGTTCACCGGCGGCGCGGCGGCCACGATGGACGTGCTGAAGCAGGCCGGGTTCGGTCTCTCCGGTGTCCAGCTCAACGACGGCAGCGGTCTGTCCGATCAGAACAAGATCCCGGCAAAGGTGCTCAGCGAGATCCTGTCGGTCGCGGCGGCGCCGGACGGCAAGGATCCGAGGACGGCCAAGCTGCGGCCGCTGCTGGGGGGCCTCCCGGTCGCGGGTGGCAGCGGGACGCTGGAGAAGCGCTACGGCGATCCGAACTCCTCGGCGGGCCGGGGCTGGGTGCGCGGCAAGACCGGCACGTTGTCCGGGGTGAACACCCTCGCCGGCGTGGTGCTCGACACCGACGGCCGCATGCTGGTCTTCGCGCTGATGTCGTCGGGTTCGGATCAGGACAAGGGCCGGGCCGCGCTCGACGTCGTCGCGGCGACACTGCACAAATGCGGCTGCCGCTGAGTTCGGTGAGCGACCGGAATCGGAGCGTGAGGAAGTCGCGGCGGAAATCGGGCTTTCAGCGGGTAGCGTCATAAGAGTGAGTGAGGAAACGCCGACCAAGACACGTTCGATGGTCGACTGGTCCCTGGCCGCCTCGACGGGCGCCCTTCTGGTGCGTGGTGGCCCGGTGGTCGATCGCGATGAGGCCGAAGAGGCCGTCGCCGATCTACGCGAACTGACCAGCGAGGCGGAAGGGCACGTCCGGGAGCTGACCGGGCTCGGCCTCGACCTGCCGTTGCTGCCCGCCGAGGTCGTCGACAGACCAGGCTGGGTCCGCTCGGCCGCCGCCGGCCTTGACGCGCTCACCGGCCGCGCGCTGCCGCAGGCACAGGGCGGCCCGCTCGGACCCGTGCTGGCCGGTGGTGCCGGTGTCCAGACCGGACTGGTGCTCGCGTTCCTCGCGTCCCGCGTGCTCGGCCAGTACGACCCGTTCGGCGGGCCGGACCGGCAGGGGCAGCTGGTGCTCGTCGCGCCGAACGTGGTCGCAGCCCAGCGCGCGATGGACGTCCCCGGCCACGACTTCCGGCTGTGGGTCTGCCTGCACGAATGCACCCACCGGCTGCAGTTCACCGCGGTCACCTGGCTGCGCGACTACTTCGCCGACGAGGTCGAGCGCCTGATCGGCGGGCTCGCCGGCCGCGACGCGGACGGGCTGAGCGACCTCGTCGGGCGGCTGCCGGACACCATCAAGCAGATCGGCAAGGGCAAGGCCGGCGGCGCCGGGCTGGCCGAACTCCTGCAATCGCCGAGCGAACGCGCGGTGTTCGACCGGCTGCTCGCGCTCTCCACGCTGCTGGAAGGGCACGCCGATTTCGTGATGGACGCCGTCGGGCCGCAGGTCGTGCCGACCGTCGAGCTGATCCGGTCGCGGTTCACCGCGCGGCGCAAGGGCGGCGGCCTGATCGACCGTGTGCTGCGCGGCCTGCTCGGCGTGGACGCGAAGATGCGCCAGTACGAGCAGGGCGCGAAGTTCACCAAACACGTCGTCGAGGCCGTCGGCATGGAGGGCTTCAACGCCGTCTGGACGTCGCCGAACACGTTGCCGACCCGCGCCGAGATCACCGATCCGGCTGCCTGGGTGCGGCGCCTGCACGGGTGAGCGGACCGGATCCGGCGATCGCGGCCGTACGGACGGCCGTGCGGGACTTCCTCACGTCGGAGGGCCCCTCCGACGAGGTGTGCGTCGCGGTCTCCGGTGGCGCGGATTCGCTCGCGCTGGCCGAAGCCACGGCGTTCGTCGGCTCTCGCGCCGGGCTGAAGGTGCGGGCGCTCGTCGTCGACCACGGCCTCCAGGACGGCTCCGCCGAGACAGCGGCGAAGGCGGCAGGCACCGCCCGTGAACTGGGCGTCGACACCGCTGAAGTCTTACGGGTGAACGTCGAGGGCGCGGGTGGGCCGGAGGCGGCGGCTCGCCGGGCCCGGTATCGCGCACTGCGTTCGGCGCTCCCCGAAGGTCGCGGGCTCGTCCTGCTCGGCCACACTCTCGACGACCAGGCCGAAACCGTCTTGCTCGGCCTCGGCCGTGGCTCGGGACCGCGGTCGCTCGCCGGGATGAAACCGCACGACCCGCCATGGGGGCGTCCACTGCTCGCCGTCACCCGCGCCACCACCCGCCGAGCGTGCCGCGCGCTCGGCGTCGAACCGTGGCAGGACCCGCACAACGAGGATCCGCGCTTCACCCGTGTCCGGCTGCGAACGGAAGTACTCCCCCTTCTGGAGGATGTCCTCTCCGGCGGCGTGGCGGCCTCGCTCGCCCGCACGGCCGCGCAATTGCGCGAGGACACCGAGGCGTTGGACACGCTCGCCGGCGAAGTCCATCTGCGTGCTTTCACCGCGGAAGGCCTCGACGTCGCGGTGCTCGCCACCGAGCCGCCCGCACTGCGCCGCCGCGTCCTCCGCAGGTGGCTGCTGGACTCCGGGGTCCGCGAACTCACCGACGCCCACCTGCGATCGGTCGACGCGTTGGTGGGGAACTGGCGGGGTCAGGGCGGGGTCTGGCTACCCGGCGACTTGGTGGCCAAGCGGGCGCATGGCAGGCTCTCGGTCGAAGCACCCCAGTCCACCACCTAGAGGGGATCGTCCCTTGTACGAAGGCGAGATCGCCTCCGTGCTCGTCACCGAGCAGCAGATCAACGACAAGATCGCCGAATTGGCCGCGCAGGTAGCCGCGGACTATCCGGCCGACGGCCCCGGTTCGGGGAAGGGAGACCTCCTGCTCGTCGGGGTGCTCAAGGGCGCGGTGATGTTCATGACCGACTTCGCCAGGGCACTCCCGCTTCCTTCACAGCTCGAGTTCATGGCGGTCTCCTCCTACGGCTCGGCGACCTCGTCGTCCGGCGTGGTGCGGATCCTCAAGGACCTCGATCGCGACATCGCCGGCCGCGACGTCCTCATCGTCGAGGACATCGTCGACTCCGGGCTCACGCTGTCGTGGCTACTGAAGAACCTCGCCAGCCGCAACCCGGCCTCGCTGGAGGTCGTCTCGCTCCTGCGCAAGCCGGAGGCGGTCAAGGTCGACGTACCGGTCAAGTACATCGGGTTCGACATCCCGAACGAATTCGTAGTCGGATACGGCCTGGACTACGCGGAGCGTTACCGGGACCTGCCCTACATCGGAACGCTGGACCCGCACGTTTACACGTCCTGAGAACCGCTTGCCCGCGAACGCGGGAATGCGGAACCCTGAGCACGGAGAACGCGTCATAGGTTGCGATCAAGTGCGTTAACCTATGCGAAGACCTTCGCCACGAAAGCCGTCGTGGCCTGGCCCGGGGGAAACGGAGAGAGCTCAGATGGGGAACAGCAGCTTGGCGGACGCGAACGCGTTCAAGAACGCCGCGGCCCAGGGCCAGGTCGGTATCGACCCGGACGCGGCCCAGACCGTCCTGAACAAGATCCGCACCGGCAAGGACTCCATCGAGTCCCTGCTGCACCGCTCCGGCGACCTCGCGCAGGCGCCGAAGCTGGGCAACAACCCGGTCGGCAACGCGATCGCCGCGAAGGTCGCGAACCGCGCCGACGGCGGCGGCGACTCGTACGCGGCCGCGCTCCAGAACCTGTACCAGCAGTACGAAGCCGCCGAGTCCGGCATCGTGACGGCGATGGCCCGGTACCACGAGATCGACCAGGCCGCGGCCGAGCCGTTCCGGAACGTCTGAGGGGGAGTCAGAAAGCCATGCCACCGAAGCACAGCGCCGACTCTTACGGCGAGCAGAACAACACGCCGGTCCAGCTCGGCGACAACTCGGATTCCGCGGGCATCGTCTCGTCCGCCCGCGGCCGTTCGGACGGTTTCGACATCGGGGCCGACCGTGCGATCACGAATCCGCCGAACTGGGAGAGCGCCCAGTCAAGCCAGGACCTGTGGAACCAGGCGAACCTCGGCAACGACCCCAGCACGGCGACCTCGATCAGCCAGTCATGGGGCTCGCACGGCACCAAGCTGAGCCAGGCGTCGAACGACCTCTACAACGCGATCTCCGAACTGGGCGCCGCCTGGATCGGGCAGGGTGCCGCCGGTGCGCAGGGCGCGCTCGTCTCCATCGCGAACTCGGGTTCGCAGGCCTCCGAAGCCGCGACCACGATGTCGGACAGGCTGCAGAAGCAGGCTGACGCCGCCACCAAGGTCAAGCTGATGCCGAAGCCGACCGACTACAGCCCCGAGAAGGCGATGGGGCAGGCACTCGCGGCCGGTCCGCTCGGCATGATCACCGATCAGAAGCCGCTCGCCGACCAGGACAAGGAAGTGCGGGCGGAGCAGGCCAGGTTCCTCGAGGCCTACACCAAGGAGATGAGCGAGGTCGACAGCTCGACCCCGAGCTTCGGCCCCGACTCCCTCGGCATGAAGCCGACGGCCACGCACAACAACGTCTCGTTCGGCGGCGTCGGCAACGTCGGCGGCGGGCACCTGAACTCCGGCGCCGTCTCCGGCACCCCCGTCCTGGCAGGTACGCACGGCTACGGCGGCGTGCCGGGCGGCTCCTCGGCGGCCGTCCACGGCGGTCCGGACGCGGGCGTGTTCTCCCAGTCCGGTTACACCCCCGGCGCGAACGCCGCCGTTCCCGGCGCCGCCCCTGGCTCCGGCCTTGCCGCCGGAGCGGGTGTGGGCACGGGTGCCCCGATGACCCCGCACGCCCCGGCGAGCGGTGGCAGCGGAGGCATCGGACAGGCACTCACCGCGGCCGCACTCGGTGGTGGCCTCGGTTACGCCGGTGCCAAGGCACTCGGGCAGGGCAACAAGTCCGGCGCCAAGGAGACCGACAACACCGACGCGGCCGCGACCGACAACGCGCCCGCGCAGAGCGCCGCGTCGCAGGCACTGCCGCAGCAGGGCATCGTGAACTCGAGTGGCACCATCGGTGGCGGCGCGACTCCGCCGATGCAGGGGATGGGCGGTGGCATGGGCATGGGTGCCCACGGCGCGCAGGCCGAGCAGGAAGAGGAGCACACGCACGCGTCGTTCCTCATCGAGCCCGACCCGGACGACGCGTTCGGCGCCAACGAGGCGACGCCGCCGCCGGTCATCGGTGCCTGGACCGAAGACGACGATCGCTAGACCGGTTTTCACCGGGCGCGCGGCCGATCCGGCCGCGCGCCCGCTGACCTGTATGGGGGCGGGATATGGCGAACGGTGAACTGCTCACCGCGGTCGAAATGGACTTCCTTTGGGAGACCGCGAACGCTGGTGAGCCGCCGTATCCGCTGCGGCTCCGCTCGCACGGGGCGACGGTGGACGAGCGCGGCGCCCTGCGGAAGCAGACACTCCAGTCACTGAACCAGCGCGCGCTCGCGGACGACCGAGGTCGTCCCGAACCCCATCTCGAAGACTACTTCGGCGTCCTCGCGAGGCCGGATCTGAGCGTGGACTGCGTCCAGCTCAACAACCCCAACACCGAGCCGCTGCTCGCGGTCGCGTCGATGCTCGGCGCGCAGGGACTCCTGACCGTGCAGGACCCGCGTGGTTTCCACTTCCACCCCATCGCCCCGGACGGCCTCGCGAGCGCGATCGTCTCCCTCCTGCCGCCAGGCTCGCGCGGCACGGAGAAGTCGATCACCCTCCCGCTGGACGGCCTCGTCGGCGCTTCGGGGGCGGACTTCCTCCAGCGTCGCCAGCCGCAGGTCGACGGCTCGGTGACGTCCGACGAGGACCGCAAAGCCCTCTCGCGGCTCCAGGCGCAGCCGCGGTTGCGCGGCGGCCAGTTCGGCGCCAACGCGCGGAGCCGCCACGGCACGCGGAGCCGGTCTTCGGTGCTGAGCTGGTTCGACACGCAGTCGGGCCGGTACTTCACCCAGGCCACCCGAGGCTCGGACGGCCGCGACTGGATCACCATCGCGCCCGCGGACCCGGCGACCCTGCGGTACCGGCTCACGGAAATGCTGGGGAAGATCGCCGCGGACGCCACCGTCGCGCGCTGACCTGGTCGCTTCCGCGCGGTCAACCCCGTGCAAGGAAAGTCCCCTTCATCGCCCATCCACCCGTCGTCTGTCGTACCCCTTCGCTATCGTGAACCCAGGGTGTCCTGACGCACAGCGACCAGCCGCGCACAGGCCCCGCAGCACGCGCCAAGGTGCCGGGAGGGCACGGAGCAATGCATCAGGAACACTTCACGCCGATGGCGTTCGACTTCCTCTGGGAGTCCGCCGAGCTCGGCGACCTGCCGTACCCGCTGCGCTCGCGCTCGCATGGCGCGACCGAGGCCGAGCGGCGGGCACTGCGCAACCGCACCGACGTCGAACTCAGGGCTCGCGGCATCCGAGACAGCCGCGGCAGGCTGGAGCCGACGATCGAGGATTGGCTGTACCTCCTCGCCCGCGGCTCGCTGACCATCGACGCTCTGCACATCCCCGAATTCCAGGCCCCGACGATCGCCCTGCTCGGCGCCACCGACGGCCGCACCGGCGTACTCGCGATCCAGGACCAGAGCGGCGTCTGGCTGCGCGAGGCGCCTGCTGACGGGCTCCCGACCGCGGTCGTCGACCTGCTCCCGCCCGGACGGCGCGGCTCCGAGGCCTCCGTCACGCTGCCGATAGACGACGCCCGCCGGACCGAACCGATCCGCGCCGCAGTCAACGCGGCGAAGCAGGCCGAAGAGCCCGAAGCGGCGAAGATCCGCCGTAAGGAGAAGGCCCGCGTCTCACTCAGCGAACGCGTCACCGCGGACCCTCGTGAGGCGTTCGGCAAGCTCACCGGTCAGCCGCGCCTGCGTGGCGGTCAGCTCGCCGCGAACAGCCGTTCCCACGTCGGCGCCAAGCAGCGTTCGCGTGTCCTCGGCTGGTTCGACACCGCGAGCGGGCGCTACCTCAGCACGTCACAGGCCGGCCCGGACGGACGTGAGTGGGTCACCGTCTCACCCGCCGACATCAAGGCGCTTCGCATGCGTTTGGGCGAAATGGTCACCGGTGTG
Source organism: Amycolatopsis sp. NPDC051071 (assembly GCF_040682875.1). Lineage (NCBI taxonomy): Bacteria > Bacillati > Actinomycetota > Actinomycetes > Pseudonocardiales > Pseudonocardiaceae > Amycolatopsis > Amycolatopsis sp. NPDC051071. Next base: position 9,482 of record NZ_JBFBBY010000094.1, read on the forward strand.
GCGGTCGGCACACGCTAGGGTGACCACCTCGTTCACGCTCCGGGAACCCTCGCGTAGCTTCGGGCGTTGACGTCCGAGAGGCTCACCACCCTCGTCCGGCCAGGCGGGCGGTATCCTGAGGGGCGGGTGTCGGAGCACCATGGGTCGTCAAGATCGTGCTGGCGGGTATCACAGGAGCCGCCCAACCAGGAAGGGTCGAGGCCACCAGGGCCGAGTCGTATGAACCGGAAGAGCGTGCTCAAGAACCCAGTGCTCTGGATTCTCGCGGCGGTACTGGCGTTTCTCGCATACAACACGATCTTCGACAGTGATCGTGGCTATACCCAGGTGCCGATCTCGATCGCGAATCAGCAGATCACCGCGAACAACGTCAAGGAAGCCTCGCAAGAGGACAAGGAGCAGCAGATCAAGCTGCTGCTGAACAAGAAGATCGAGGTCGACGGCCAGCAGGTCGACCAGATCATCGCCCAGTACCCGGCGAACGTCGCGGGCACCGTCTACGGGCAGCTCATCGCCCTCAAGAGCGGTGACAACCCGGTCAAGTTCACCACCAAGGTCACCCAGCAGAACGTCCTCACCCAGATCCTGATCTTCGCCATCCCGTTGGCGCTGGTGCTCGGTCTGCTGATGTGGATGATGAACAACGCGCAGGGTGGCGGGAACCGCGTCCTCAACTTCGGCAAGTCGAAGGCCAAACAGCTCAACAAGGACATGCCCAAGACGACCTTCGGGGACGTCGCGGGCGCCGACGAGGCCGTCGAAGAGCTGTATGAGATCAAGGACTTCCTGCAGAATCCGGCGCGATATCAAGCACTCGGCGCGAAGATCCCGAAGGGCGTCCTGCTCTACGGGCCGCCCGGTACCGGTAAGACGCTGCTCGCACGAGCCGTCGCCGGCGAGGCAGGCGTGCCGTTTTACACGATCTCCGGCTCCGACTTCGTCGAGATGTTCGTCGGTGTCGGCGCCTCCCGTGTCCGCGATCTGTTCGAACAGGCCAAGCAGAACGCGCCCTGCATCATCTTCGTCGACGAGATCGACGCGGTCGGCCGCCAGCGCGGCGCCGGCCTCGGCGGCGGGCACGACGAGCGCGAGCAGACCCTGAACCAGCTCCTCGTCGAGATGGACGGCTTCGACGCTCGCGGCGGCATCATTTTGATCGCCGCGACCAACCGTCCCGACATCCTCGACCCGGCGCTCCTGCGCCCCGGCCGGTTCGACCGCCAGATCCCGGTGTCCGCACCGGATATGCGCGGCCGCCGGGCGATCCTCGAGGTGCACGCCAAGGGCAAGCCGATCGCGCAGGGCACCGACCTGAGCGGTCTCGCGAAGCGGACCGTCGGCATGTCCGGCGCCGACCTGGCGAACGTGCTCAACGAGGCCGCGCTGCTCACCGCCCGCGAGAACGGGCACGTGATCACCGACGCCGCGCTGGAGGAGTCCGTCGACCGCGTCGTCGGCGGCCCCGCCCGCAAGAGCCGGATCATCTCCGAGAAGGAGAAGAAGATCACGGCCTACCACGAGGGCGGGCACGCGCTCGCCGCGTGGGCGATGCCGGATATCGAGCCGGTCTACAAGCTGACGATCCTGCCGCGTGGGCGCACCGGCGGGCACGCCCTGCTCGTCCCGGAGGACGACAAGGAATTGATGACCCGCTCGGAGATGATCGGGCGCCTGGTCTTCGCGATGGGTGGCCGGACGGCGGAGGAGCTCGTCTTCCACGAGCCCACCACCGGTGCCTCCTCCGACATCGAGCAGGCGACGAAGATCGCCCGCGCGATGGTCACCGAATACGGTATGAGTGCCCGGCTCGGCGCGGTCAAATACGGTCAGGAACAGGGTGACCCGTTCCTCGGCCGCTCGGCCGGTCGCCAGGCGGACTACTCGCTGGAGGTCGCGCACGAGATCGACGAGGAGGTGCGCAAGCTCATCGAGACCGCGCACACCGAGGCGTGGCACGTGCTGAGCACCTACCGCGACGTGCTGGACGAGCTGGTCATCGAGCTCCTCGAAAAGGAGACGCTGACCCGTAAGGACCTCGAGCGGATCTTCGCGTCCGTTGAGAAGCGCCCGCACATCACCATCTTCAACGAGTTCGGCGAGCGGAAGCCGTCGGACAAGCCGCCGATCAAGACCCCGGGCGAACTGGCGATGGAACGCGGCGAGCCGTGGCCCCCGCCACAGGAGAAGAAGGAGCAGCCGGTGCTGCAGCCGGCGCCGACCCCGGTCGGTACCGCGCAGGGCGGCGGCGACCTCCCCGGTGGTCCGCCGTACTCGACCCCGGCTCCGCCGCCGGACCCGAACGCGAACCCGTACGCACCGCCGCAGCCGGGCGCCTACCCCAACGGTGGCCGCCCGAACGGTGGGCCGAACGGCACCGGTCACTGGCCCCAGGCATATGGTGGGCAGCAGCCGGGCGGTCCGGCAGGCGGTTACCAGGGTGGGCCCGTTGGCGGCCCGCCGAACTACGGGGCTCCTCCCGGATGGACCCCGGCCACGCAGCCGGGCACCCAGCCGAGCCAGCCCTGGCGTCCCGCCGAAGACCGTCCGCGTGACGACTGGTTCAGCGGCCAGCCCGGTCAGGCCGGCGGTCAGCAGCAGGACGAAGGACAGCAGCGGCGTGAATCCGACGGGCAGGACGACAACAAGCGATAGCGGCGCGGGCCCGGTCTTCGACCAGGATCGGGCCGAGAAAGCCGTACGCGAACTCCTGCTCGCCTGTGGTGAGGACCCGGACCGGGACGGTCTCCTTGAGACCCCCGCCCGGGTCGCCCGCGCTTACCGGGAAATGTTCGCCGGTCTCTACACCGAGCCGGATCACGTCCTGGACCGCACCTTCGACGAGGCACACGAAGAACTCGTCCTGGTGACCGACATCCCGATGTTTTCAACCTGTGAACACCACTTGCTCTCCTTCCACGGTGTCGCCCACGTCGGCTACATCCCGAACAGCCACGGCAAGGTCACCGGCCTGTCCAAACTGGCCAGGCTCGTAGATCTCTACGCCAAGCGCCCGCAAGTCCAGGAACGCATCACCTCGCAGGTCGCCGACGCGCTCATGCGCAAGCTCAATCCCCGCGGCGTGATCGTCGTGGTCGAGGCCGAGCATCTCTGCATGGCCATGCGTGGCATCCGCAAACCCGGCGCCAGGACGACGACGTCGGCCGTGCGTGGCTTGTTGCAGTCTTCGCCGTCTTCCCGGGCAGAAGCGCTGGACCTCATCAAGGGCCGTCGATGACCGCCCTTCCCCGGCCCGGCCGCTGCGCGGTGATGGGCATTTTGAACGTCACGCCCGATTCCTTCTCCGACGGCGGCCGCTACCTCGGCGTCGACCAGGCCTTGGAGCACGCGCGCGGGATGTGGGCACGCGGCGCGGACCTGATCGACGTCGGCGGTGAGTCGACCCGCCCCGGAGCGTCCCGAGTGGACGCCGATACCGAGATTTCCCGAATCCTGCCGGTGATCCGCTCGCTGGCGGCCGATGGCGTCGCGATGTCGGTGGACACCACCCGTGCCGAAGTCGCGACCGCCGCGATCGAGGCGGGCGCGTCGGTCATCAACGACGTCTCCGGTGGGCTGGCCGATCCGAACATGGCGAAGGTCGCGGCGGAAACCGGCGTGCCGTGGGTCCTGATGCACTGGCGCGGGCACAGCAAGGACATGAACGCGCTGGCGTCCTATGAGGACGTTGTCGTGAACGTCCGTGCCGAACTGCTGTCCCGGGTGGACGAAGCTGTCGCGGCCGGGGTCGACCCCGGTGCGATCGTGCTCGACCCTGGGCTCGGTTTCGCGAAGAACGCGGAACACGACTGGGCACTGTTGAACGGGCTGGATTCCTTTCTGGCACTGGGTTTCCCCGTACTCGTCGGGGCATCGCGCAAGCGTTTCCTCGGCCGCCTTCTGTCCGGAAAGGACGGCACACCCGCTCCGCCGGGCGGCCGTGAGAACGCGACCGCGGCGGTGTCGGCACTCGCGGCGTCGGCCGGGGCGTGGGGTGTCCGGGTGCACGAGGTCGGCGCGAGTATCGACGCGGTGACCGTCGCGGCCGCTTGGCGAAAGGGGAGTCCCGTTGTCTGACCGGATCACGTTGACCGGATTGAGGGTCTTCGGCAGGCACGGGGTTTTCGACCACGAGAAGCGCGACGGGCAGGAGTTCGTCGTCGACGTCGTGGTGTGGCTGGACCTCGGCCCCGCCGCCGCCTCCGACGACCTGACCAAGACCCTGCACTACGGCGAACTCGCCGAACTCGCCGCCGGGATCGTGGCGGGGGAACCGTACGACCTCATCGAGAGCGTCGCCGGGAAGATCGCCGACGAGGTGCTGCGCGACGACCGGCTGACCGCCGTCGAGGTGACGGTGCACAAACCGGCCGCGCCGATCCCGCTGAACTTCGACGACGTCGCGGTGACGGTGCGGCGAGAACGATGAGCCGCGCGCTCCTGTCACTCGGGTCGAATCTGGGGGACCGGCTCGCGTTCCTCCAACTCGCCGTCGACGCCGTGCGGCCCGCGCTCGTCGCCGTGTCTTCGGTGTACGAAACGAAGGCGTGGGGTGTCGAGGACCAGCCGGACTTCCTCAACGCCGTCGTCCTCGTCGACGACCCGGCGCGCGACCACTGGGACTGGCTGCGCACCGGGCAGGCGGCCGAGCAGGCCGCGGAGCGCGTGCGCGAACTCCGCTGGGGCCCGCGCACACTGGATGTCGACGTGGTGACCGTGGACGGGGTGCGCTCCGACGACCCCCAGTTGCGGCTCCCTCATCCCGGCACGCCGGAGCGCGCGAGCGTGCTGATCCCCTGGCTGGAGATCGAGCCCGCCGCGGTACTTCCCGGCCACGGTCCCGTCGCCGACCTCCTCGCCGCCCGCCCCTGCGCGGACGTCGCCTCCGTGCGCCGGACCACCCTCACCCTCGCCTGACCCCCGCGAAGGGGCAGGGGGTCGTGAGTGGCGATTCGGGTTATTGAGGGGTAGGGCAAAGGTGGCGTGGCGGATTTGGCGGCGGCAGCGGGCTCGCCAGTGTCCCGGCGCTCCTGGACTATCCACACAGGACACTCTTCCCGATACGGGTGTCCGGTTTGAGCAATTCGCGCGGTTTCCGGAGGGGGTCGTGAGTGATATGGAGGGTTCTAACCCTCCACATCACTCACGACCCCCATCGCTAACCGTACATATGGGCATGAATCGGGCATTCTGCAGCCAAAGAGCGTCCTTTGCGGACAGTCAAGGCGTGGCCCGGCTTGGCGCCGTCGGCCGATGTCCCCAATGTGGCATTGGAGCCGCTGAGTGTCCCCAATGCCACATTGGGGACATCGCCAAATGCGGCTCACGCGGATGTGCCACTCGCGACCAGCCCGGCCCGACACCCTCGTGGGCCCCGCCCCTCCCCGCAACTAGTCCTCTAGTTGCGGTAGTTGGCGATACGAACCATCGCAACTAGAGGACGAATTGCGGGACGGGCGGTGAGCGAAAGTGATAGCAAAGGTCCCTTGCTACCCCAGCGAGGCGCGAAGGGCGGCGATGATCCATTCGGCCTGCCGCATCTGCGAGGGGAACGAGGGCCAGCCGTTCATCTTTCCCAGTAGCGCCCAGTACCGTTCGGCGCGAGGGTCCGAGCTGATCGCCATCCCGTCGGCCAGGCGCTTCCGCCAGGCCGGGTCCGCCGAGTCGCGTCCGTTCCGCGAAGACTGCGCGAAGATCGTCTCGGCCAGTTCCCGGCCCGTAGCCGAGTCCGGCGCGAGACCGGCTTCGAGCGCTTCTGTCGCCTTCTCGCTCCACGCCACCCATAGCTGTTGCTGCTTCTCGCCGAAGTCGGCCCCGTCCTCCTTCCGGAGCTTCGAGTGCCACTCGCTCATCCGGCGGATGGACGCGCGGAACTCGTCGTCCTGCACGAGTTCGGCGAACTCGATCCACGCCTCCAGTTGTTCCGGCGTCGGGTCGTCGGGTAGTTCTGGTTTCGCCGAGCGCATCCGCTCGTAGAACTCCGGGTCCAGTTCGAGCCCTTCGACCATGTCCGCCCAGAACTCGTCCAGCAAACGTTTGCGGTCTTCGTCCGACATCGATGCGAGCTTGTTCATCAGTTCGACCTCCTCCAGTGGTGAGTCCCGTTTGGCCACCGCTCGCAGAACCGCGCGGCGCAGTTCCAGCCGCCGGATCTGCTCATCCAGGGCCGCGACGTGCTGGACCGCGAGGTTCCCGATGGTCGCTTCCCTGGTCAGCGCCCGCTCGACGTCCGCGAGGCCCAGCCCGAGTTCCCGCAACGTCCGGACCAGCTCCAGACGCGCCATCGCGGTCGCGTCGTAGAGCCGGTAGCCGGAATTCGTGCGGTCCGTCGGCGGCAGGAGTCCTTCGTCGGAGTAGAAGCGGATGGTCTTCACCGGCAGGCCGGTCCGTTTGGCCAGCTCCCCGATGGTGAAAACCGCTGCGGTGCCCATATGCCTCATCGTCGACTCTCCAGTTGGTGGAGAGTCAAGCCTGCCAGGTAGCGTTGAACCATGCACTTCACCCGGCCACGCGAGCTGGTGGTGGCCGGCCTACTGGGCTTGGTCCTGGCCTACCTGCTCTTCCAGATCGCCTACGGTTCCATCCCCGCGCTCCCGCTTTTCGCCGGAGTGACGCTGTTCGTGCTCGCGCTCTGTGAGGCCGTACTCGCCTTCATCATTCGTTCGCGGATCAAGGAGGGCAGGGTGCTCGCCGCGATCTCTGTCGCCCGATCGGTGGCCCTCGCGAAGGCGTCTTCGCTCGCCGGATCGGCCATGACGGGTGTCTGGTTGGCTGCCTTCGCGTATCTTTTTCCGCGACGTGACGAACTCCTCGCGGCGAACGGTGACCTCCGCTCGGCGACGGCCGGGATCGTCAGCTCGGCGGCCCTGGTAGCTGCGGCTTTGTGGCTTGAACACTGCTGCCGGACACCCGAGGGAAGTGATCGGGACCGCGATCCCGAGCCGACCGGTTAACGCTTGAGAGGCACCGCTCGAAGTACCGACTAGGTCTCGTTCGGATTACTAGAAGGTACGGTGTTGGGCATGACCGGGGTGGGTGACGACTCGCGCGGCCGCCTTGCGGGTAGGCCGTGGCTTGTCGTCGGCTTGGTTCTCGCCGTCGGCGCGACTCTCGCATTGGTGCTTTCCGATGACCTCCGCTACTTGCGGCTGGGTATCGTCGCGGCGCTGTGGGCGGCCCTGATCGGGGCGTTCCTGGCGGTCCGCTACCGCAAGCACGTTTCACAGAGCGAGGACGCCGTCGCCGAGGCACAGGCCGTCTACGAGCTTGAGCTGGAACGCGAGATCGCCGCCCGCCGCGAGTTCGAGCTGGAGATGGAAGCGGAGAACCGGCAAGTCGCCGACAGCCGCTCCCAAGACGAGCTCGAAGCTCTCAGAGCCGAGGTGACCGCTCTTCGCGAGAGCCTCCAGTCGCTCTTCGGCGGTGGCGAGGTCCTCCTCGAACGTGTCGCGCTCACCGCGCAGGCCACCCGGATGCGTTCCCTCGACAACAAACAGCTGATGAGCGCCGGTTCCGAGAACGGCAACGGCAAACCCCAGCTGATGGCGGCCAAGAGCACCACGATCGACGTCGACGAACGTGACCTCGGGCGGGAACGCCCGACCGAGATGATCGACCGCGTCCTCGAACCGGCGTCCGCACGGGCGAACACGCCGCCCGCCGCCCGCCGAAAACCCGCGAACGGCCAGGTCAACGGCTCGAACGGCAACGGCGTCAACGGCAGCGGCGTCAACGGCTCGAATGGCAGCGGCTCGAACGGCCACGGCTCGAACGGTTACGGCCAGAGCAACCAGGTCCCCCGGCCGAAGCCGGTCGACGAATCCACTCGCCGCAGCATGCGCAAGGCCGACGCCCGCGCTTCGAAGGCCGCCGAGGCGCTCGCCGCCGAAGCCGCCCGCCGCGAGCGGCTCGAAATGTCCAACCCCGGCATGTCTCCCGTCGAGATCTCCCGGCCGATGCCGAGGGTCGACGCCCAGCGCAAAACCCCGCCGCCGGTGACCCCGGCCGAGGTGTCCCGCCCGTCGATGCCCGGCGTCTCACGCGCCGAGGTCTCGCAGCCGTCGATGCCCACCGTCGCCCGGCAGCCCCAGCGCCCGGACTCCCAGCGCCCCGACTCCCAACGCCCGGAACCTCAGCGCCCGGAACCTCAGCGTTCGGAAACCCAGCGCCGTCCGCAGCAGCCGTCGCTGCAGCAGCGCCTCGACGCCGGCACCGTGCAGCGCCCGCCCGCGCCGCGGCCGGAGGAGCAGATCCGTAAGCAGACACCGCCGGTGAAGCCCGCCGCGCAGGCGAAGCCGGTCAAGAAGGTCGAGCCGGACCGTCCGCGGCCGAACCGTGAACTCGGCCTGACCCGGCCGGGGATGAAGCCGGTCGAACGGCCCCTTTCAGCCGGTGGCACGCCGCCACCCGCGAACAAGCCCGCCGCCAAGGCGGAGCCGATGGAAGCCACCGGCGAGTGGAAGCCGTCATGGACGCAGGAGCGCCCGGTTTCCGACCTGAGCGCGGCGTTCCCCAAGAAGGACGACTTCCAGGACAGGCTGCGCCCCGCGCCGCCGAAGCAGCCCCAGCCGTCGGCGTCCCTGCCGCGTCCGGAGCCTCGTCGCGAGCCGGAAACCCCGACGCCGCTTTCGCTCCCGGCCATGTCCGAGCCGCCGCGCCGCGCCGAACCGCCGCGCCGAGCCGAGCCCGTCCGGACGCCGGAGCCCGAGCCTGCGCGCCGTCCGGCCGCTGAGACGCCGTCGCGGCACGGCGGCGGCGGCGAGGAGCCGCCCGCGGTCAACACGACGCTGCCCGAAGAGGTCCGCATGCAGACCCGGCCCGGCGGACGCCGTCGCCGGGCGGCGGAGGACTCGTCGGCCTCGCTCACCCCGGCGCCGAACGTGCCGGAGCCCACCGGGGGCGGCCGTCGCCGTCGTCCGGAAGGGGAGCCGCCCGCCTGGCAGGGCACCGAATCCTCGGGGGGCCGCCACGGCGGTCACCGGTCGAAGCCGGAAGACGAGGCGCCGTCCCACAGCGGGTCGTCGCACAGCCGTCCGGAGACGCCGGCCGCCGGGTCCCACGCGTCCGGTCGCTCGGTGATGGACCTGCTCGCCGCCAACGGCGCGAACGAGTCCACCCCGCGGCGCAGGCGGCGTGCCGAGGACTGAGTCCATACCGACGGTAGGGTGACCCGCTGTGAGCGAGCCTTCCTCCCCGGACCCCGGCCTCGACCGGGCCCGCCGGTCCCGGTCGATCACCGTGCTGCTGCCGGTGCTCGGGCTGATCGCCGTCGCGTTGTGTGGGCTGTTCGTCTTCGGCACGGTGACCGAGAAGGTCGGCCTGCCCGCGGTGACGATCGGTGTGCTCGCGGCGCTGGTCCCGGTCGCCGTGGTGGTCACCGCGTTCCTCTGGGTCGACCGCTGGGAACCGGAACCGCCGAAGCTGCTGCTGCTCGCGTTCGTCTGGGGCGCGTGCGTCGCGACGATCATCGCGCTGCTGCTCAACAGTGGCGCCGAGGCCGTCGGTGACCTGCTGCTCGGCAGCGGAGGCGGCGGCAAGATCAGTGGCCTGGTCTCCGCGCCGCTGGTCGAAGAAGCCGCGAAGGCGGCCTTCATCCTGTTGCTGTGGTGGCGTCGCCCGATCGAGTTCGACGGCGTCGTGGACGGCATCGTCTACGCCGGGTTCACCGCCGCCGGATTCGCCTTCACCGAGAACATTTATTACTTCGGCCGCGCGTTCGCCGAGAACGGTTTCGGCGACGGCACGAGCGCCGGCGTGCTCGCCGCGTTCTTCCTGCGCGGGGTGCTCTCGCCGTTCACGCATCCGCTGTTCGCGGTGATGACCGGGATCGGGCTCGGCGTCGCCGCGAGCAGCAAGGTCCGCTCGCTCCGGATACTGGCGCCGATCGGCGGCTACCTCGTCGCGGTGCTGCTGCACGCGTTGTGGAACGGCGCCGCGTTGCTCGGCGGCGCCAAAACCTTCCTGAACGTCTATTTCCTGATCATGGTGCCGCTGTTCATCGGAGTCTTCTCGGTGGTGATCATGCAGCGGCGCCGCGAGCAGCGGATCGTCGCGGCCGCGTTGCCGATGATGGTGGACGCACGCTGGATCGCCCCGTCCGAAGTACCGTTGCTGGCCAGCTTGTCCGGGCGGCGGTCGTGGCGGAAACAGGCGAAGAAGCAGTCGGGGCGCGACGCGGCGAAAGCCGTCGGCCGCTACCAGGCCAGCGTGACCGAGCTGGCGTTCCTGCGCCGCGGTCGCAAGCTCTCCGACGAGGGGAAACAGCGGCAGCGTGAACTGCTGCGGGTGCTGAAGACGTCACGTGCCGAGGCCGTGCGGCTGGCGGACAGTGCACCGCGCGGGTGACCTCGGTCAGGTGAAGCTGGTCACGGGGGTCGGTTCAGACGCGTGCCGGAGGGTTACCCTCGCGCCGTCGTCTGGTACCCGCGACCACCGAGCGGGACTGGAACGAGTTGAGGAGTTTCGACCATGAGCGTCCCTTGGCGCACGCCATGATGAGGCCGGCTCGCCTGGCCGTGGGGGTCGTCTCCGCGGGCCGGGTCGGCAGTGTCGTCGGTGCCGCGTTGGCGAGGGCCGGGCACACCGTCGTCGGGGCTTCCGGCCTTTCCAACGCTTCGGTACGCCGGGCGGAGCAACTGCTCCCCGACGTGCCACTCCTGCCACCCGACGAGGTCGCCCGCCGCGCCGATCTCGTCCTGCTGGCCCTGCCCGACGACGCACTCGCCGGGATGGTGCGCGGCTTCGTCGCGACAGGCTCCCTGCGACCGGGGCAGATCGTCGTGCACACCTCGGGGGCGCACAGCATCGACGTCCTGGCACCCGCGGCCGAGGCCGGTGCGCTGCCGCTGGCCCTGCACCCCGTGATGACCTTCACCGGCCGCGCCGAGGACCTCGACCGGCTGGCCACCTGCAGTGTCGGCGTCACGGCCACAGCGGGTGACGAAGCGGCCTGGAACGTCGGCGAGGCACTGACCGTGGAGATGGGCGCGGAGCCCGTCCGGGTCCCTGACGAAGCGCGAGCGCTCTATCACGCGGCGTTGGCGCATGGCGCGAATCACCTGATGACACTGGTCGCCGACTGCGCGGAATTGTTGCGGGAAGCGGGAATCGTGCAGCCCGAACGCCTGGTGGCTCCGTTGTTGTCGGCGGCGTTGGATAATGTTCTGCGACACGGGGACCGGGCACTGACCGGGCCGGTGGCCCGTGGTGATCTCGGCACCGTGCGTAAGCATCTCGCGGTGCTGGCCGAACGTGCTCCCGACGTCGCTCCGAGTTATCGCGCGCTGGCCAAGCGCACGGTGGCGCGCGGCACCGCCGCCGGGCTGCTGGACGACTCGGCGGCCGCCGAACTCACCGAACTTCTCCGTGAACCCGCAGATCCCGCCGAAGGGCAGCAAAACCAGTGACCACACCCAAATTCGCCCGAGGCACGCTGCACACCTTCCAGCCGCCGGAGCAGGTGAGCCAGGTGACGCGTGCCCTGCACGGGGTTGGCCGCAAGGTCGCGCTGGTGCCCACCATGGGTGCGCTGCACGCGGGCCACCGCGAACTGATCCGCCGGGCGAAGCGGCTGCCGAACACGGTGGTCGCGACGTCGATCTTCGTGAACCCCCTGCAGTTCGGGGAGGGCGAGGACTTCGAGGCGTATCCGCGTCCGCTGGAGGCCGACCTCGCGGTGCTGAAGGAGGACGGCGTCGAACTGGGCTTCCTGCCCAAGGCGTCGGATCTGTACCCCGACGGCACAGGCGTCACGGTGCACCCCGGCGAGCTCGGCGACGAGCTGGAGGGCGTGGTACGGCCGGGGCATTTCGCCGGCGTGCTGACCGTGGTGGCGAAACTGTTCAACATCGTGCGGCCGGACTATGCCTTCTTCGGGGAGAAGGACTACCAGCAGCTGGTGCTGATCAAGAAAATGGTGCGTGACTTGAACTTCGACACCCGGGTCATCGGGGTGCCGACGGTCAGGGAACGCGACGGGCTGGCGTTGTCCTCGCGCAACGTCTACCTGACTCCTGAACAGCGTGAGGACGCGATCGTGTTGTCGGCGGCACTCACCGCGGGTGCTTTCGTCGGCCGCGACGGCGCGGACGCCGTGCTGGCGACCGCCAGGCAGACCCTCGCCGCGCGACCAGCGGTCGAGATCGATTATCTGGAATTGAGGGGAACCGACCTCGGGCCCGCGCCCGTCGACGGTGAAGCGCGGTTGCTGATCGCGGCCAGGGTGGGGAATACCCGGCTGATCGACAACGTCGGTGTGGTGCTCGGTGTCGCCGCGGACCATCCGGAACACGCGCTGGACGCAGGGGAATAGGGAGAGTCCACGATGTACCGAACCATGCTGAAATCGAAAGTCCATAGGGCGACGGTCACCCAGGCCGATCTCCACTACGTCGGATCGGTGACCGTCGACGAAGACCTGATGGACGCGGCGGATCTGCTGCCGGGCGAACAGGTGTCCATTGTGGACGTCACCAATGGCGCGCGGCTCGAGACCTACGTGATCGCGGGCGAACGCGGCAGCGGGGTGCTCGGTATCAACGGTGCCGCGGCGCATCTGGTGCACCCCGGGGATCTGGTGATCCTGATTTCGTACGCGCAGATGGAGAACGCCGAGGCGGCCACGTTCCGGCCGCGGGTCATCTTCGTCGACGCGGACAACCGGATCGTCGAAAAGGGCGCCAACCCCGGGCACGCGCCGGAGGGATCCGGACTGCTGAGCGGCACCGTGACGCTGGCCGACGACGACACGATGACCTTCCCGGTCGCCGAAACCGCCGACGCCCGTCGTCTCGACGCGCTGCTGCACGCCGAAAGCTGAGACCCGCTTGCTGCTCACGGTCGACGTCGGCAACACCAATATCGTGCTCGGCCTCTACGCCGGGCAGGGCTCTGGTGATGGCTCCGCGGTGGGAAAGAGTGCCTCGAAGCTGGTCGGTGACTGGCGCATGCGCACCGACGCGCGGATCACCGCCGACGAACTCGCGCTCACCGTGCGCGGGCTCCTCGGCGCGCACGCGGACGCGGTCACCGGGATCAGCGCGTTGTCCACGGTTCCCGCCGTACTGCGGGAGCTGCGGGTCATGCTTTCGCGGTATTACGGCGGATTGCCGAAGATCGTCATCGAGCCGGGGGTGCGCACGGGGGTGCCGCTCCTGGTCGACAACCCCAAGGAGGTGGGCGCGGACAGGCTGGTGAACACCCTTGCCGCGCACCATCTGCACCCCACCACCGCTTGCGTGGTGGTGGATTTCGGGACTTCGACGAATGTGGACGCCATTTCCGCCAAGGGCGAGTTCCTCGGCGGCGCGTTCGCACCCGGCATCGAGATCTCGGTCGACGCGCTCGCCGCGCGTGCCGCGGCGCTGCGCAAGGTGGAACTGGTGCCGCCGCGGTCGGTGATCGGGAAGAACACCGTGGAATGCCTGCAGTCAGGGATCCTCTACGGGTTCGCCGGCCAGGTCGACGGCCTGGTGAAGCGGATCAAACGCGAGCTTTCGCCTGCCGGGGCGGCGCCGGTCGCGGTGATCGCGACCGGCGGGCTGGCGCCGTTGGTGCTGGAGGAGTCGGAGACGATTACCGAGCACGTGCCGGACCTGACGCTGCTGGGCCTGCGCCTGGTCTACGAACGCAACCACCCCTCCGCCCGGCCGTGACCAAACGCCGAACTCGCGTGCTTGAAGGCGTAACTCGCGTGCTTGGAGGCGTAACTCGCGTGCTTGAAGGCGTAACACGCGTGCTTGGAGGCGGATCTCTCGAGTTACGGGTTCAGGCACGCGAGTTACGGGTTCAGGCACGTGAGTGACGGGTTTGAGCACGCGAGTCGGGGGAGGGTCAGCGGCGGGTGGCCGGTTCGGGGTGAACGCCGCCTTCCAGCCGGTCATCGTTTACCCGCACGGAAGACGGTGGTGGTGAGCGGCAGGTCGAATTCCCCGGACGCGGTTTCCGGGTTCCGGGCGAGGAATTCCCGTGCCGTGCGAAGCTTGGCTTCGCGTTCCTCCGCCGGAACCACCACCATGTGCGAATGGGTGGCGAGAGTCTCCACCAGGGTTTCCGCCGTCCTGGGTTGTTTGTGACCGAAAGTCTTCTTCTCGAACGGCTCGAAGGCCTCGTGTTCCGGCAGCGATTCGTAGTCACTCAGCCAGCGCCTGCTCGCCGAGGTCTTGATCAGCGCGTTGAATTCCGCCAGCCAGCCGACGGACTCGTCGTCGTGGTTCCACAGCGCGGCAACGACTCCGCCCGGTTTCAGCACCCTGGCCATCTCCGGGTAGGCCCGGTCGAGGGCGAACCAATGGAAGGCCTGGCCCACGACCACCGCGTCCACGGATTCGTCCGGCAAGGGGATGTTTTCGGCCGTCCCGATGAGCGGGGTCGCCGCCGGGAATGCCTTGGTGAGCACTTCGAGCATCTTCGCGTCCGGTTCGACCGCGGTGACCGCGAGGCCGAGGGCGAGTAGTCCTCCGGTGAGCTTGCCGGTCCCCGCGCCGAGGTCGAGGACGTGTTCCGGGGTGCTTCCGGCGCCCGCCAGCCCCCAGGCCAGCGCCTTTTCGGGATAGTCCGGCCGGTGTGTGGCATAGGCAGAGGCCTTCGCGCCGAACGAGGCGGCGCGCCGTGCGTGCAGTTCGGCTTCGACGCCGGGAGTGGATGAGTTCACACGACCCGAGGTTAATGGAGAGAAAACCACCCGTCCCGGATCCGGAAAAGGTAATCCGGTTGGCGTAGGGAAGCGGCGGGTTCGTACGCTGTGCGCCATGACTGAAATCCCCGCATCCGAGGGCGTGAGCCCCGACGAAGACCTGCCGGAACAGATGCGGGTGCGCCGGGACAAGCGCGACCGGATAATCGCGGAGGGTATCGATCCGTATCCGGTCGAGGTACCCAGGACGCACTCGCTGGCCGAAGTGCGGGCGAAGCATTCCGGCCTTCCGGTGGACACGGCCACCGGTGAGACCGTGGGTATCACCGGCCGGGTCATGTTCATGCGCAATACCGGCAAACTGTGTTTCGCGAGTCTCCGTGAAGGCGACGGGACCGAGTTGCAGGCGATGATCAGCCTCGCGAAGGTCGGCGAAGGCGCGCTCGTGGCGTGGAAGTCCGATGTCGATCTCGGCGATCACGTATTCGTCGAGGGCGAGGTCATCACCTCGAAGCGCGGTGAGCTTTCCGTGATGGCCGACTCCTGGCGGATCACGTCGAAAGCATTGCGCCCGTTGCCCGTGGCGCACAAAGACCTGGCCGAGGAAACGCGGATCCGGCAGCGTTATGTCGATCTGATCGTGCGTCCCAAGGCCCGGGACGTGGTCCGTACTCGCGCCGGTGTGCTGCGTTCCCTGCGTGACTCGTTTCACGGTCGCGGATTCCTCGAGGTCGAGACGCCGATGCTGCAGACGCTGCACGGGGGTGCGGCGGCGCGGCCATTCGTCACGCATTCGAATGCCTTCGACCTCGATCTCTACTTGAGGATCGCACCCGAGCTGTACCTCAAGCGCTGCGTGGTCGGCGGTATCGAGAAGGTCTTCGAGATCAACCGGAACTTCCGGAACGAGGGCAGCGACTCGTCCCACTCGCCAGAGTTCGCCATGCTGGAGTACTACGAAGCGTATGCGACCTATGACTCCAATGCGGTGATGACGCGCCAGCTCATCCAGGAAGCCGCGCAGAACGTTCTCGGCACTCAGGTGGTCACACTCGTCGACGGTTCGGAGTACGACCTGTCCGGCGAGTGGACCACACTCGGAATGTACGAGTCGTTGTCCGACGCCTTGTCTGAAGAGGTCACTCCCGAGACATCGGCGGACAAGCTGCGTTCCTATGCCAAGGCGCGAGAGCTGGAGCTCGACCCAAAGTTAGGGCACGGCAAACTTGTCGAGGAACTTTGGGAACACCTCGTCGGCGATCATCTCCACGAACCTACTTTTGTCCGTGATTTTCCGGTCGAGACATCCCCGCTGACCAGGCAACATCGCAGCAAGCCGGGGGTGGCCGAGAAGTGGGATCTGTACGTACGCGGATTCGAACTTGCCACCGGATACTCGGAGCTCGTCGATCCCGTGGTAGAACGCCAGCGTCTGGTGGAACAGGCCAGGCTGGGTGCGCAGGGCGATAGTGAGGCCATGAACCTGGATGAGGATTTCCTCCGTGCGCTGGAGTACGGAATGCCGCCGAGCGGCGGTGTGGGAATGGGGATCGACCGGTTGCTGATGGCGCTGACCGGCCTTGGTATCCGGGAGACCATCCTGTTCCCGCTCGTCCGCCCGGAATAACCTCCGCGTGAGGAGATACCTCGATCGTTCTCCTAAACGAGATTTGCGTTATGTCTCGGTAGCGGGTATTAATGTCGCTAGACAAAGTCTTCTGTCGGGGCATGCCCCGTACCAGATCATTCGTGTAAGCCCCCAGCAGGAGGAAACAGATGGCACAGAAGGTGCTCGTCTCGCTCGTTGACGACCTCGACGGCAGCGAGGCGGAAGAGACCGTTGAGTTCGGTTTGGACGGTGTGAGCTACCAGATCGACCTTTCCGCGGAAAACGCGGAAGAGCTTCGCGACGCGCTCGCGCAGTATGTGGAGCACGCCCGTCGCGCGGGTGGCCGTAAGCGCACCGCCATTCGTCCGGTCGCCGGCGTGAAGGCCGCTGCCCGCCCCGCGACCGTGGACCGCGAGCAGAACCAGGCCATTCGCGCCTGGGCACGCAAGAACGGCTTCCAGGTTTCCGACCGTGGACGTATCCCGTCCGAGGTCGTGGAGGCCTACCACAAGAAGAACTGAAGGTCGGAACGACCTCGAGCCGCCGGGAAACTATTCCCGGCGGCTTTCTTGTTCTTGTACACGGTTCAACCGGGTGTACTCCGTCGGCACCCATCCGGTCACGGAGCGGAAATCCCGGATGAAGTGTGCTTGGTCGCTATAGCCCAGCTCGGCTGCCAGTTCCGCGTAGTCCGGCTCTTCGACGGCTGCGATCCGTGCCGCCGCTTCGTTCAACCGGTATACCTGAATCGCCCATTTGGGGGCGGTGCCGACATGTTCGGCGAACAGGCGTTGCAGGCTTCGCTGAGACAAGCCCGTTCGGCTTGACAGCCCGGCGACCCTGGTAATGGCCGGTTCGGCCGCGATTGTTTCCACCGCTTCGATGGCCGTCCTGGCCGCGGCGGTGAGCACGGGGTGTTTCGCGAGGAGCAGTTCCTCGCACCGGCGGACCATTTCGAAGTCGTTCGTCGCATTGCGTACCGATTCCGTCACTGGTACGGCGCCGGTGAAGAGATCGGTGAGTGGAAGGGAACGGCCGGAGATCATCGTGACCGGACCGGTCATGAATGCCCGGAAAGCCCCGGGCCGGAATCGCACGCCGATACCGTGGTCCGCACCCTCGACGACGTAGCGAAAAGGCCGTTTCCCCGGCCCGAACGCCCCGGTCGCGTCGCGAAAGAACGTGACGTTGACCGCAAGATTGGGCAGTACCACCTGTTCATGGGGTGGACGGTCGCCAAGCTCCCAGCGCAGCACCCAGTGGTGGTCGACGAACGGCTGTAGTTCCGGTGCCGGCCGGTGCCGGACGAGGCTGAACGCCGCTCTCGCCTGCCGCGCGTTGACGATCCCCGCCGGGATCCGGTGCCCGCTCACCCGCTCAACGTATCCCTGTCGCGTTTCTTCAAGACAGCGCCGCCGTTCCCGTGAACTGATGCCCCCATGCCCGAACACGCTGCCCTGATCGCCCCCGCCGCCGCGGAATTCGCCGCAATCCTGCGCGGGATCGGCGAAACCGGGCTCACCGCCCGCACCCCGTGCGCCGAGTACGACGTCCGTGCGTTGCTGAACCACCTTCTCTATTGGGGTCCGTGGCTCGAAGCCGCCGGCCGCAAGGCGGCTCCGCCCGAGGTGCCCTCCGGCGAGGCGGAGGCAGGGCTCGTCGGGGCCGATTGGCCCGCCGTACTGGAGAAGCAGACAGCGCGGCTCGTTGACATCTTCGGGAAGCCCGAGGCGTGGCAGGGGATGACGGCGCTCGGCACCGCGAAGTTGCCGGCCGCGATCGTCGGGGACATGGTCCTCGGCGAGTTCGTCTTCCACGGCTGGGATCTGGCCATGGCGACCGGTCGTTCCCTCGCCGTGACGCCCGAAGCGGCCGAAGCCGTCCACACGTCCGCCGCGGCGATGGGAGAACAGGCGCGTTCGATGAAGGTCTACGGCGAAGAAGTGGCTGTTGCGGAAGGCGCAACGACCTTCGAACGCGCACTAGGCGTTTCGGGTCGGAATCCCGGCTGGACTCCTTAACGGATTCGCGGACACCCGTCGCATTCCGATTCCGCGGGCAGTAGATAGGAGTAACAGCAGCTTTCGCGGTTTCTCGTCCACTCGCGGTGCCCATCGGGGCCAGGGGCCAGTCGCAGCTTCGACGCCGACGTCAGCGGCGGGAACCGTGATTCGAGGACCAGTGCGGCGTCCGCGACCCCGGCCCCCTCGGCCTCCGGGGAGCTGCCGAGCCGTCCCGCCGACCACAGCGCGTTGTCGAGCGCGTCGGTGGCGGCGGCCCACAGCTGCCGCCGTCCGAGCCTCGTCAGTGGCGCGTAGGCGTCGATGAAGCGGTTCGCGTGCGCCCCGGAGGATCGCCGCCAGCGTTCGCTCGTCCGGGACGACCACGGCCTCCGGAAGCCCCGAACCCGGGTCGGTCGGCAGGCAGTGGAATCCGCCGGGGTGCGCTCGGGGACGGTGGCCGCGTCCGGATACCGGTCTGCCAGCCAGTCGCCGAGCCGGGCACGCCAGCGCACGAGGCGGACCGGATCGTCCAGCAGGTCGCCGCAGCGGACCCAGTCCGGTTCGCCGTCCGGTACGGCGTCGCGGAGACCGGCGCCTCCGGGGATCCTCGCGAGTGAGGCCTGGAGGTCGTCGCCGGGCGACGCGACGGCGTGAGAGGACCGCTGAAGCCGCATGCCGGTCCTCCCATCATTAGGTACGCCTAACCTTACATACGATCCGTGACTACTCCGGACGGGTGTCCAACCACTGGGCAGTCTCTTGCCGGCCGACGTGTTCGCGCTCAGCGGACAAGGCACCTCCGGCGGAATCCGAGTGCGTGTTCGTACGTTGGGTAAGACGTAAAGGTGCAGGGCAACCGGAAGATGAAAGAGCGCACGGCCGGAGAACGGTCGGGGTGCGAACGGGCCGCAAACAGCCGTAGTGGTACGCCAGCGCGACCGCTTGGCTACTAGAGTGGTCTCACGGTGCTGAATCCATCGCGGTGATGCCGAGATGGAAACGGGCCGCCGTCGCAGCAGTCGAGGGAGTGCACATGTTTGAGAGGTTCACCGACCGCGCGAGGCGGGTGGTCGTCCTGGCCCAAGAAGAGGCCAGGATGCTCAACCACAACTACATCGGCACCGAGCACATCCTCCTGGGTCTGATCCACGAGGGTGAAGGTGTCGCCGCCAAGGCGCTGGAATCGTTGGGCATCGCGTTGGAGGGCGTCCGCCAGCAGGTCGAGGAGATCATCGGCCAGGGGCAGCAGGCCCCGAGCGGGCACATCCCCTTCACCCCGCGGGCCAAGAAGGTGCTGGAGCTGTCGCTGCGCGAAGCGCTGCAGCTCGGCCACAACTACATCGGCACCGAGCACATCCTGCTCGGGCTGATCCGCGAAGGAGAAGGCGTCGCCGCACAGGTGCTCGTCAAGCTCGGCGCGGACCTCAACCGGGTGCGCCAGCAGGTGCTGCAGCTGCTCTCGGGCTACCAGGGTGGCAAGGAGTCGACCGAAACCGGCTCCGGACGCGGTGAAGGCACCCCGTCGTCGTCGCTGGTGCTCGACCAGTTCGGCCGCAACCTGACCGTGCAGGCCCGCGAAGGCAAGCTCGACCCGGTCATCGGCCGTGGCAAGGAAATCGAGCGGGTCATGCAGGTGCTGTCGCGGCGCACCAAGAACAACCCGGTCCTGATCGGTGAGCCCGGCGTCGGCAAGACCGCAGTCGTCGAGGGGCTCGCGCAGAACATCGTCAAGGGCGAGGTCCCGGAGACGCTGAAGGACAAGCAGCTCTACACCCTCGACCTCGGCTCCCTTGTCGCCGGTTCCCGGTACCGCGGTGACTTCGAAGAGCGCCTCAAGAAGGTGCTCAAGGAGATCAAGACCCGCGGCGACATCATCCTGTTCATCGACGAGCTGCACACGCTCGTCGGCGCGGGTGCCGCCGAGGGCGCGATCGACGCCGCGTCGATCCTGAAGCCGATGCTGGCCCGTGGTGAGCTGCAGACGATCGGCGCGACCACGCTCGAGGAGTACCGCAAGTACATCGAGAAGGACGCCGCGCTGGAGCGCCGCTTCCAGCCGATCCAGGTCGGCGAGCCGTCGCTCGAGCACACGATCGAGATCCTCAAGGGCCTGCGCGACCGGTACGAGGCACACCACCGTGTCTCGATCACCGACGGCGCGCTGGTGCAGGCGGCGACCCTGGCCGACCGCTACATCAACGACCGCTTCCTGCCGGACAAGGCGATCGACCTGATCGACGAGGCCGGCGCCCGGATGCGTATCCGCCGCATGACCGCGCCGCCGGACCTGCGCGAGTTCGACGAGAAGATCGCCGACGTGCGCCGGGACAAGGAGTCCGCGATAGACGCGCAGGACTTCGAGCGCGCCGCCCGCCTCCGTGACGAGGAGAAGACCCTCCTCGGCCAGAAGGGTGAGCGGGAGAAGCAGTGGAAGGACGGCGACCTCGACGTCGTCGCCGAGGTCGACGAGGAGCAGATCGCCGAGGTCCTCGCCAACTGGACCGGCATCCCGGTGTTCAAGCTCACCGAGGAGGAGACCACGCGTCTGCTCCGGATGGAAGACGAGCTGCACAAGCGGATCATCGGCCAGGAGGACGCGGTCAAGGCCGTCTCCCAGGCGATCCGCCGTACCCGCGCCGGTCTGAAGGACCCGAAGCGCCCCTCCGGCTCGTTCATCTTCGCCGGTCCGTCCGGTGTCGGTAAGACCGAGCTGTCCAAGGCGCTGGCGGCGTTCCTGTTCGGCGAGGACGACGCGCTCATCCAGATCGACATGGGTGAGTTCCACGACCGCTACACCGCTTCGCGGCTCTTCGGTGCCCCTCCGGGCTACGTCGGCTACGAAGAGGGCGGCCAGCTGACCGAGAAGGTGCGGCGCAAGCCGTTCTCGGTGGTGCTGTTCGACGAGATCGAGAAGGCCCACCAGGAGATTTACAACACGCTCCTGCAGGTCCTCGAAGACGGCCGTCTCACCGACGGCCAGGGTCGTACGGTCGACTTCAAGAACACCGTGCTCATCTTCACCTCGAACCTGGGTACCTCGGACATCTCCAAGTCCGTCTCGCTCGGGTTCTCCCAAAGCGGTGACACCGCCAACCGGTACGAGAAGATGAAGCAAAAGGTCAACGAGGAAATGAAGAAGCATTTCCGGCCTGAGTTCCTGAACCGGATCGACGACATCATCGTCTTCCATCAGCTGACCAAGGACCAGATCATCCAGATGGTCGATCTGATGGCCGCCCGGGTCGAGAAGCAGCTCAAGGCCAAGGACATGGAGCTTGAGCTCACACCCAAGGCCAAGGCGCTGCTCGCGAAGCGCGGCTTCGACCCGGTGCTGGGCGCGCGGCCACTGCGTCGCACGATCCAGCGTGAGATCGAGGACCAGCTGTCGGAGAAGATCCTGTTCGGCGAGATCCAGGCCGGTCAGATCATCCTGGTCGACGTCGAAGGCTGGAACGACGAAGAGGGCGAGAAGGACGACAAGGCGCACTTCGTCTTCCGCGGCGAAACCCGCCCCTCGTCGGTCCCGGACGCCCCGCCGGTCAGCATCGGCGCAGGCCCCAGCGAAGAGAACGGTGAAGCCGAGGCGGAGTAGGTCTCGGTGGTTTTCGGAAACGCCCGTCGCGGGTTTGCCGCGGCGGGCGTTTTCGTGTGTGCGGGGCGGCCTGGCTTCGTCGGCCGCCCCGGACTCGCGCCGCGAAGCCCCTGCCTTGAAGCTCGCGAAGCAGACCTCACGACCTCAAGGCAGAGCTTCGGTCACGCGCGTGACCCAGGGCGGCTGCGGGGCGACCCCACGCACTCCCCGGGCGCCGCTGCCCCCAGCCGCCACATCGGGAGATCACACGTGAGAAAAACCAT
>NZ_JBFBBY010000095.1:0-31441 GCF_040682875.1 Amycolatopsis sp. NPDC051071
GTCCCCATAGGACAAAAATGGTCCTATGGGGACCCCTCATGACACGTCAGGCAGTGGCCACCAGAGCGTCCACGGCGCTGTAGAACATGCCGAGGCCGTCATCGGAAGGCCCGGTGAGGGCGTCGATGGCGTGCTCCGGATGTGGCATGAGCCCGACCACGCGGCCGTTCTCGCTGCGGATCCCGGCGATGTCGTTACGCGAGCCGTTCGGGTTGCCGCCGACGTAGCGGAACACCACGCGGCCCTCACCCTCCAGCTCGTCGAGGGTGGCCTGCTCGGCGACGAAGCAGCCGTCGATGTTCTTCATCGGGATGAGGATCTCGGCACCCTTGTCGTACCGGGTGGTCCACGCGGTCTCGTTGTTCTCGACGCGCAGCCACTGGTCGCGGCAGATGAAGTGCAGTCCCGCGTTGCGGACCATCGCGCCCGGCAGCAGCCCGGCCTCGCACAGGATCTGGAAGCCGTTGCAGATGCCCAGCACCGGCATACCCTTGCGGGCCGCCTCGATCACCGGCGACATCACCGGCGCGAACCGGGCGATGACGCCGGCACGCAGGTAGTCGCCGTAGGAGAAGCCACCCGGGACGACGACCGCGTCGACGCCCTTCAGGTCCTCGTCGGCGTGCCACAGCGGGACGGCTTCGGCGCCGGCGTAGCGGGCCGCGCGGGCCGCGTCACCGTCGTCGAGGGTGCCGGGGAAGGTGATGACCCCGATGCGGGCGCTCACGCGCCGACCCTGGTGATGGTCCACTGCTCGATGACCGGGTTCGCGAGGAAGCCCTCGGCGATCTTTTCGAGCGTCGCGTCGTCGACGGAGTCGTCGACCTCGATCTCGAAGTGCTTGCCCTGGCGGATCTCGGTGATCCCGGTGAAGCCGAGACGACCGGCGGCGCCGAGCGCCGCCTGCCCCTGCGGGTCGAGGATTTCGGGCTTGGGCATGACGTCGACAACGACTCGGGCCACGGCAGGCTGCTCCTTATTCACGCAGGTCGTGGGTACCGCCCGAGCCTACTTCACTACGGTTACCGCATGACCTACGGGCAACCCCAGTACGGGTACAGCGCTCCGCCGAAGAAGTCGAAGACCTGGCTCTGGATCACGCTGGTGCTGGTCTTCGTCCTGATCGCGGGCGGGGTCGCGTTCACCGGTTTCGTGACGCCGGGGTTCTTCAAGTCCAAGCTCGACACCGAGTCCCGCGCGACGCCGGAGCAGCTGAGCCGGTCCTTCGTGAACGGCGTCGCCGAAGACCGCGTGAGCTCGCTCTGGTGCAAGATCCGCTCGAAGCGGTCCTACGCCTTCGAACAGACCATGGCCGTCTCGGACGGCGCGCAGCTTGGCACGCCCGCGCGTCAGCGTGCGGCGCAGGAGTACTCGGCCACGTTCACGGCCGCCGGGCAGACCGTCGGGATCGCGATGATCCCCGGCGATGGCGGCTGGTGCGTCCGCGACACCAAGGTCGGCGGGGAGCCGGAGCCGCTGCCGGGCATCGACGCCAAACCCGGTCCCCGGCCCGACGTCAAGACCGGGGAAGAGGCGGGGAACAAGTTCGTCGACGCGATCAACGCGCGCGACATCCCGGCGGCGTTGTCCGTGCTGTGCGGGAAGGTGCCCGACACCACCCGTGACGGCGTGCAGCAAATCATCCACGGCGAAGCGCGGTACACCGTCGAGAAGGCGGACGTGCTGACCACGGCGGAGCAGACGATCCTGCATCTCGCCGGCGACGTCGACGGGGTACCGGCGCCTGGCCGGGTCGAGACCGAGGACAAGGCCGAGGGCGGCCCCTGCGTGACCTCGTTTTCACCCGACTCCGACTGAGCTCGCCTTCATCCTTCGACTGGGGGATGCTCGGAGCGCGGCGCTGGGCCAAGATGAGCCCATTGGCGGGGCGCCAACACCGGGTGATCAGCAGCAGCAGGAGGCACCGTGGCCGATCAGGACTCCTTCGACTACGTCATCGTCGGCGCGGGCAGCGCGGGATGCGTACTGGCGAACCGGCTGACCGAGGATCCGTCCGCGCGGGTCCTCCTGCTGGAGGCGGGCGGCGAGGACGACGCCGACGAGATCCACATCCCGGCCGCGTTCCCCGGCCTGTTCAAGACGAAGTTCGACTGGAACTACGAGACGGTCGAGCAGAAGCACACCGGCAAGACCACGTACTGGCCGCGCGGCAAGACACTCGGCGGCTGCTCCTCGATCAACGCGATGATCTACATCCGCGGCAACCGCGCGGACTACGACGGCTGGCGTGACGGACACGGCGCCGAGGGCTGGGGCTTCGACGACGTCCTGCCGTACTTCAAGCGGGCCGAGGGCAACCAGCGGCTCGGTGGGCCGCTGCACGGCACCGACGGGCCACTGAATGTCGAGGACCGGCGCTTCACCCACGAGCTTTCCCATGCCTGGGTGGATTCCGCGGTCGCGTGGGGTCTCAAACGCACCGACGACTTCAACGGCGAGACGCAGGAAGGCGCCGGCGTCTACCAGGTGACGTGTAAGAAGGGCCGCCGCTGGTCGACGGCCGACGCGTACCTGCGGCCCGCGCTGACGCGGCCGAACCTCACCGTGCGAACGCACGCGCAGGCGACGCGTGTCGTGTTCGAAGGCAACCGCGCGGTCGGCGTGTCCTATTTGGACAAAGGTGTCGAGACGACGGTGCGCGCGTCCACCGAAGTCCTGCTCAGCGGCGGCGCGGTGAACTCGCCGCAACTGCTGATGCTGTCCGGTGTCGGACCGGCGGAACACCTGCGGGAGCACGGAATCGACGTCATCGCCGCACTCCCCGGCGTCGGCGGCAATCTCCACGACCATCCGGCCTGCGGGATCATCTGGTCCACCCGTGACACCACCGACCTGGTGGACGCGGCGACACCCGGCGGCCTGGTGCGCTACCAGCTGACCAAACGCGGTCCGCTGGCGTCGAACATCGGCGAGGCGGGCGCGTTCTTCCCGGCCGCGGACGGCGTTTCGCCGCCGGACATGCAGATCCACGTCGCGCCGACGTTGTTCTACGACAACGGGATGCGTGAACCCACGGTGTCCGGCTTCACGTCGGCGGCGACACTGGTCGACGTCGCGAGCCGGGGACGGCTGCGGCTGAAATCGGGGAATCCCTTGTGGAAGCCCGAAATCGACCCGGCCTACTACGCCGAGTCCATCGACATGGAGCGGATGCTCGCCGGGCTGCGCGCTTTGGTGGAGATCGGGAAGTCGGGTCCGCTGGCGCGATACCTGGACAAACCGTTCCTGCCAGAACGCCAGGACCTGACCGACACCGAACTGGCCGACTACGTCCGCGAGAAGACGCAGACGCTGTACCACCCGGTGGGGACCTGCTCGATGGGGACGGACGAGAACGCCGTCGTCGACCCGTCGCTGAAGGTGCGCGGTGTGGACGGACTGCGGGTCGTGGACGCGTCGGTGATGCCCGTGGTGCCGCGCGGGAACACGAACGCGCCGACGATCATGGTGGCGGAGAAGGCCGCGGACCTCATCCGGGGCGTGCGCTAGCACCAAGTGTCATGAAAGGGTCTTATAGGACGTTTTTCGTCCTATAAGACCCTTTCATGACACGCGAGCAAGAGGTTTCGGGTCAGCGTTTTCCGTGCAGGACGGTGATCAGCTTCGCCACCAGGGCGTCGGTCTTTTCCTTGCGGGAAAACGAGGTCAGCACGATCGGCGCGGTGAACCGCTGCCGCGCGATGGCCTTCGGCCGGGCGAACTCGCGGAGGCCTTCGGGGCCGTGGATGCGCCCGAAGCCCGAGTCGCCGACACCGCCGAAGGGCAGCGAAGCGATACCGGCGAAGGAAAGCGGAGCGTTGATCGACGTCATGCCGGTGCGCAGCCGGGCGGCCAGTTCCAAACCGCGCGACTTCGAGAACACCGTCGAACCCAGGCCGTACTTGGTGTCGTTGGCCTTCTCGACGGCTTCGTCCATGTCGCGGACCTTCGCGATGGTGACTGTCGGGCCGAACGTCTCCTCCTGGACCGCGGAGGAGTCCTCCGGGACGTCGACAAGCACCGTCGGCTGCACGTAGCGGTCGCCGACCGCGTCGACCCCGCCGACCAGCGCCTTGCCGCCGCGCTCGATGGCGTCCGCGATGTGACGCTTGATCACCGAGAGCTGCGAAGGCATCGTCACCGGGCCGTACTGGGCTTCATCGTCCGAACCGGCCCGTACGTCCTTCGACTTCTCGACGACCTTCGCGACGAAATCGTCGTGCACGCTCTCGTGGACGTACACGCGCTCGACGCCGATGCAGGTCTGACCCGAGTTGGAGAACGCGCCCCAGACGGTGGCGTCGGCGGCGGCTTCGAGGTCGGCGTCCGCGTCGACAAGGACCGCGTCCTTGCCGCCTGCCTCGATGATCACCGGCGTCAACGTCTCGGCGGCCGCGGCCATGATCTTCTTACCCGTGCCGGTCGAGCCGGTGAACGCGATCTTGTGCACACCCGCACCGACCAGCGCCGCGCCCGTCTCACCGAAACCGGTGATCAGCTGCAGCACCGGCCACTCCGGGACGACCTCGGCGAAGGCGTCGACCAGCCACTTGCCGACACCCGGCGTGTACTCGCTGGGCTTGAAGACCACGGTGTTGCCGGCGGCGAGGGCGTAGGCGATGGAGCCGAGCGGGGTGAAGACGGGGTAGTTCCATGGGCCGATCACGCCGACGACGCCGAGCGGCTGGTACTCGACCGTCGCCGCCTGGTTCGACATCATCAGCCCGGCC
Organism: Amycolatopsis sp. NPDC051071; assembly: GCF_040682875.1. Lineage (NCBI taxonomy): Bacteria > Bacillati > Actinomycetota > Actinomycetes > Pseudonocardiales > Pseudonocardiaceae > Amycolatopsis > Amycolatopsis sp. NPDC051071. Next base: position 4,731 of record NZ_JBFBBY010000095.1, read on the forward strand.
GCGCGGCGCTGCTTGCCGAGCACCTTGCGCGCGTGCTTGCCCGCCCACGCGATGTGCTCGATGGCGAGGACGCTCTCCAGCTGGGCGTCGGCGATCGGCTTGCCGGTCTCGTCACGCACCACCTGGCACAGCTGCGGCAGCCGCCGGGTGATGACGCCCTTCCAGCGGCGCAGCCGTTCCGCGCGACCGTCGAAGCCGAGCCCGGCCCACCAATCGGCGGCGTCCTTCGCGCGGGCGACAGCGGCGCGGACGTCGTCGGCGGTGTGCACTGGATAGGTGCCGACGACCTCGTCGGTCGCCGGACTGAGGGAATCGAAGGTCTCCCCCACGCTGTGCGCGGTCGGCTTCGGCTGGACTGCGGTCATCGACTTCTCCCGTGTCTCGGCTCAAAGCCCAGGCTACGACGTTACTGACGGCGTGCCAATAGCTCACCTGGGGCGTGCCCACCAGCATTCCACAGGAGACCGAGGTGACAAGGGCGCCGAAGTCGTCAGAACTCCGGGAGAGGGAACACGCCCCCCTTGCTGTAGTACTCCTGATCGCCGTCTGCGTAGCGCAAAGTGCCGCGGCCGCGAAGTGTGCTACTCGCGCACTGAACTTGGCGACGCCCTGTTACGCGCCTAGGCTGGAAATGACCGACCGAGAGAGAGAATTCGATGCGTATTGTCCATTTTGGACACGCTTGCACACTTCTGGAGACCGAGGGCGCGCGGATCCTGATCGACCCCGGCGCCTTCTCGGCGGGTTTCGAGGGTGAGCGTGAGCTGGACGCCATCCTCATCACCCACCAGCATTTCGACCACCTCGACGTCGAACGGCTGCCCGCGCTGCTGGAGGCGAATCCCGGCGCGCGGCTGATCGTCGACCCTGGTTCCGCCGACGCCGTCCGGAAGCTCGGCGCCGAGTTCCAGATCGCGAACCCCGGCGACGCCTTCGGTATCGGCTCCAGCGGCATCACCGTGGTCGGCGGCGAGCACGCGACGATCCACGAGGAAATCCCGACGATCCCGAACGTCGGCTACATCGTCGACCACGGCGCCTTCTACCACCCTGGCGACTCGTTCTTCGTGCCCGAGCAGAAGATCGACGTCCTCGGCCTGCCCACCGGTGCCCCGTGGCTCAAGGCGGGCGAAGCCGTCGACTACCTGCGCGCGGTCTCCCCGCGCCTCGCCGTGCCGATCCACGAAGCCGTGCTCGCGCGGCCGCAGATGCACTACGGCCTGTTCGCCAACCTCGCTCCGGAGGGCACCGAGGTCAAGGTTCTCGATGTCGGGGAGCCCATCAAGCTCTGACAGCGGTTCGCAGCGAGCCGTAAGTGGTCCCGAAGGCGCGGTTCTCCAGCGAGACGTCGACGGCGTCCAGGAACGCCTGCCGCAGTCCCGGCCGGGCGAGGTCGGCGGCGTCGATACCGAGCCGCACCAGCCCGCCGCGCCGCGCGGCCCTGGCGGCGGCCAGCACCAGCGCGAAGCACCGGACGGTCTCGGTCCGCTGCGACGGCCCGCTGAACTCCTGCACCCGCGAGCGCCGGACCTGGCCGGTCACCAGGTCCCGCACCGAGACCAGGTCCGCGCATAACGCGAATCCGTGCTCACGCAGGGCCTGCACGGTGCCTTCCGACGCGATCCAGCGTGGCGGCGCGAATCCGTCGACGGCCATGCCGTTGGCGTCGAGCGCCGCCTTCGCCGCGATCAGCCGCAGCCGCGCCTCGTGGGCGGGCAATGCCGCGAATTCAGCGCGTTTGCCCAGGTAGACGGCGCGGTGATGGGGAGTGATCTGATGGTCGTAGCCGTGAAGGAGGACGGAGTCGCCGCGAGCGCGGCGCGTCCGTACCCACTCGGTCACCGGGCCCTCGCCGGTGCGAGCGGCGTAGAGCACGGACAACGGGACCTTGCGCCGGTCGAGTTCGGCCGCGAGGTCGGCACAGCGGTGCAACGTCCGGGTGGTCACGCCGGACAGGGAAACCAGCAAACGTGCGTCCACGATGCCCATTGGGCCAGACCGGCCTTGCGTCGGACTGACGACGGAGTAAACGCCGCAGGTCAGCCGAGCGAATCAGCTGGGCCAGTCGTCGAGCGAACGGCCGGTGATGCGTTCATACGCCTCGATGTACCTCGCCCGTGTGGCGGCGACGATTTCGTCGGGCAACGGTGGCGGCTTTGGTCTCTCCATGCGGTGCCAGCCGGACGCGGGCCCGGTCAGCCAGTCCCGCAGCGGCTGCTTGTCGAACGACGGCTGCGGGCTGCCCGCCGTATAGCCGTCGGCCTGCCAATAGCGGGAGGAATCCGGGGTCAGTACCTCGTCGGCGAGCACGAGGTTCCCCTCGGGATCGACGCCGAATTCGAGCTTCGTGTCGGCGAGGAGGATTCCCCGTTCGGCGGCGAATTCCGCGCCGCGCCGGTATACCGCCAGCGTCGCCTCACGGAGTTCTTCCGCCCGTTTCCGGCCGAGCTGCCCGACGACGTCGGAGAACGCGATGTTCTCGTCGTGTGACCCGTGATCGGCCTTGGTCGCGGGGGTGAAGATGGGCTCGGGGAGCCGGGAGGATTCGGTCAGGCCGTCGGGAAGTTCGACGCCGCAGACCGTGCCGCGCGCGCGATAATCGACGAGACCGGTGCCGGTGAGATAACCGCGGGCGACGGCTTCGACCGGCAGCATCGCCAGCCGCCGCACCAAAAGCGCGCGGCCCCGGACCTCGGCGGGGATCCGTTCGTCGTCGTAGGAGACGAGGTGGTTGGGGAGGACATCGGAGAGTTGGGAGAACCAGAACACGCTCATCGCCGTGAGCACCCGCCCCTTGTCGGGGATGGGCGTGGTGAAGATGACGTCGTAGGCGGAGATCCGGTCTGAAGTGACGAGCAGCAGATGCTCGTCATCGACGGCGTAAAGCTCTCGGACCTTGCCGGCGGCGATCTTCGGATATTCGAGCGTCGTCACGGCTGCACCCTAGCGATCAAGGATGATGGCTGATCATGCCGATCCACTGGATCTCCTTCACCACCGACTACGGGCTCAGCGACGGTTTCGTGGCCGCCTGTCACGGTGTGATCGCCCGGATCGCGCCGTCCGTGCGGCTGCTCGACGTGACCCACGAAATCCCTCCACAGCAGGTCAGGACCGGCGCCGAAGTGCTCGCGCAGACCGCGCCGTTCCTGCCGGACGCGGTGCACCTCGCCGTCGTCGACCCGGGAGTCGGCACCGCGCGACGCGGTGTCGTGGTGGTCACGGAGCGCGGAATCCTCGTCGGCCCGGACAACGGACTCCTCATTCCCGCCGCCGAAACACTCAGCGGGGTGATAGCCGCCTACGAATTGACCGCTCCGGAATACCGCCTTCCGGTGACGTCGTCGACGTTCCACGGTCGCGACATCTTCGCCCCGGCGGCCGCGCATCTCGCGCTCGGTGTCGCACCAGAGAGTTTCGGTCCACCAATCGAAAACCTCGTGCGGTTGCCGGATCCGTTCGTCGCCGTCTTCCCCGGCAAACTGGTGACCGAGGTGCTCACGGTCGACCATTTCGGCAACGTCCAGTTGTCCGCGAGCCCGGCTGACCTCGACTTGGCCGGGCTCTCCGGCACGGTGTCGGTCAGCAGCGAGCGGGTGCTCGTGAAGGCCGCGGTCGGCGACACCTTCGGCACGGTCCCGCCGGGATCGAACGTGCTCTACACGGATTCGGCGGGGCGGCTCGCGGTCGCGGTGAACGGCGGTTCGGCCGCCGCCGTGCTCGGGCTCGGACCAGCCCAGGAATGCACGATCACCTCGTCGCCGACGGCGAGCTGACCCGGCCCGGTCACCGCCATCTTGATCCCGAACGAGACGCCGCCCTCGGGCTCACGGCGGTAGTCGGCGAGCGAGCGGATCGGCTCCGGGCCTGCCTTTTTGCCGGTGTCCTGGTCGACCATCGGCACCGTGCAGCGGACGCAGACCTTGGCGTAGCCCAGCTCCAGGCCGCCGACGGCGAGCGAGCGGACGGCGTCCTCCCGGTGTGGCTCCGGCCAGCCCGCGACGACGATGTTGGGGCGGAAGCGGTCCATCGGCACCGCCTCGGCCCCGCGTGCCGCGATGCGCTCGTTCAGACCGTCCAAAGAGGACTTCGAGGTGAGCAGGATCGCGTGCGCGTCGGCGAACGCGGCGGTGCCGGGGTGCTCGCCGTCGGTGACGCGTTCATGCTCCGGCGCGAGCCCGACGAACACCGAGGGGAGGCCGAGGACGTCGGAGAACCATTCCGCCGCCTCGTCGCCCTGGTGGACGCCCTTGCCCTGCCAGGTGAACGTGGACGCCGGCTGCCTCGGCCCGTCCGCGACCACGTCGACCAGCAGGTCCTCGACGCCGGGCGCGGTGAGCCGCAGCCGGGCGCCGTCGTCCAGCACTTCGGCCCGGATCGCGGCCATCACCGGATGTTTCCGCTGGCTGCGGAACTCACCCTCCGGTGACACGACCATCCACGCACGGTCGAACTTCAGGCCGGCCGGGGTCACATCGGCCGTGTCGACCGACGTCCCCGAACAGCCCTTGACGGGGTAATAGACCAGCCTCGCCACTCTCGCCATAGCCGCAGGTTAGCGAGTCGTCCGCATCAAAGCACCTGGGACAGGAAGCGCTGCAGCCGCTCGCTCCGCGGAGCGTCGAAGATCACCTCCGGAGCGTCATGTTCGACGATCTTCCCGGCGTCCATGAACGCGACCTCGTCGGCGACGCCGCGCGCGAACCCCATCTCGTGGGTGACCACGAGCAACGTCAGCCCGCGTTCGGCGAGACCTGCCATGAGGTTGAGGACGCCCTTGACCAGTTCCGGGTCGAGCGCGCTGGTCGCCTCGTCGAACAGCATGACCTCGGGCTCCATCGCGAGCGCCCGCGCGATCGCGACCCGCTGCTGCTGCCCGCCGGAAAGCGCGCTCGGCCGGTACGGCGCCTTGTCGGCGAGGCCGACCTCGGCGAGGCGGGCGTGTGCGATCTCCGTCGCCTCCGCCTTGCCGAGTTTCCGCACGCTGCGCAGAGGGAGGGTGATGTTGTCCAGCACGCTGCGGTGGCCGAACAGGTTGAAGTGCTGGAACACCATCCCGACCCGCTGGCGCAACGCGTCCGGGTCGGACGAGACGACGCTCTCGCCGCCCAGCAGCAGGTCACCCGAGTCGGGCTCCTGCAGGCGGTTCACGCAACGCAGCAGGGTCGACTTACCGGAACCGGACGGCCCGATGATGCAGGTCGTGCGGCCCTTTTCGACCTTGAGGTTCACGCCCTTCAGCACTTCGAGGGTACCGAAGGAGACGTGGATGTCGCGGAGTTCGACGCTTGAAGAACGGACAGCGGTCGCCTTGGGGGTGGTCATGACATCGGCACCTTTCCGGCGTTCAGCAGTTCCAGATCGCCGCCGTCGTCGTCATCGGCGCGGACCTTCCTGCCGGTACGCAGCTTCTTGTCGATGTAGTTGACAAGGTGGGTCAGCGGCACGGTGATCACCAGATAGAAGAAACCGGCCGCGACCAGCGGCGACAGGTTCCCGGTGTTGGCCGCGAGGTCCTGCCCGATGCGGAACAGGTCACGCTGCTCGGCGAGGAAACCGAGGAAGTACACCAGGCTGGAGTCCTTGATCAGCGCGATGAACTGGTTCACCAGCGCGGGCAGCACACGCCGCACACCCTGCGGGATGACCACGAGCGCCATCGCCTTGGTGTAGGTCATGCCCAGCGCGCGGCTGGCCTCCATCTGTCCTTTTTCGACACTCTGGATACCGGCGCGGAAGATCTCGCCGATGTAGGCGGCCGCGATCAGGCTGAGCGCCAGAATGCCCAGCGGGTAGGTGTTCCTTGCCATCGACGGGAAGAGAATCCCGCCGCCCTGTCCGATCACCAGGATGGTCAGGATCGCGGGCAGACCGCGGAAGATGTCGGTGTACACCCTGGCGGGCCAGCGCAGCCACGCCTTGCTGGACAAGCCCATCGTGGCCAGCAGCATGCCGAGCACGGTGCCGATCAGCGCCGAGAACACCGACATGATCAGCGTGTTCAGCAGCCCCGTCTTGAGCAGATCCGGGAAGACCGCCCAGATGTAGTCCCAGTTGAGGAAGGTGGTGAAGAAGTCGCTCACTTATCGCTGCCCGGCCTTGAAGTCCGCGGGCACCGGCGCGTTCGGTTCGAACCGCTGGTGCACCTTTTCCCAGGTCCCGTCGGCGATGACCGCCTTGAGCCCGGCGTTGATCTTGCCCGCGAGTTCGGTGTTGCCCTTCCTGACGGCGAAACCGTGCGGGATGGTCGTGGTGATCGCCTTGACCACCTTGAGCTTGGCGTCCGGGTTCTTCGCCGCGTAGTCCTCGGCGGTCGCCTGGTCGAAGATCGCGCCGTCGATGGCGCCGGTCTTCAGCGCGGCCAGTGTGGCGGCGTCCTGCGGGAACCGCACGGCCTTCGCGGCGGGTGCGTTCGAGGCGAGCCAGCTGTCCGAAACGGTCCCCTGGACGACGCCGATTCGCTTGCCCGTCAAGGAGTTCTCGTCGGTGATGCCGGTGCCGTCGCGCGCTTCGATGCCGAGCGACTGGTAGTTGTACGGCGCCGAGAAGTCGACCGTCTTGCGGCGTTCGTCGGTCTGGGAGATCGCCGAGCTGCCGATGTCGAATTTGCCGGAGGCGACCTGGCTCAGCAGCGCCGAGAACTCCGTGGAGACGAACTCGAGTTTCAGATCCTGGTTCGCGGCGATGGCCTTCAGCAGCTCGTTGTCGAAACCGGTGAACACGCCGTTTTCCTGGTAGGCGTTGGGTTTCGAGTCGCTGAGGGTGCCGACGCGCAAGGTGCCCGCGCCGGCTTCCTCACCGCCGCCGCACGCTGCCAGCACAGCCACGAGGGCGCCTGCGGTGAGCGCACCGACAGCGGCGGCGAGTGACTTCTTCATCGTGCTCCTCACGCCTTGAACTGGGCCGGAACCGGTGCCGTCGGCAGGAACTTCTCGTGCAGTTTGACCCAGGTGCCGTCGGCAATGACCTGTTTGAGGCCGTCGTCGATCTTGGTGAGCAGCTCGGCGTTGCCCTTCTTCACCGCGAAACCGTGGGGCACGTCGGTGGTGAAGGACTTGACGACCTTGAGCTTCGTATCAGTGCTGTCCTTGACGTTCGTCTCGGCGATCGCCTGGTCGAGGACATAGGCGTCGACGGCGCCGCTCTTGAGCGCGGCCAGCGCGGGGGCGTAACCCGGGAAGCGCACGGCCTGCGCGTCGGGCACGGTCGCGCCAAGCCACTTGTCGCCGACGGTCGCCTGGATGACCGCGACCCGCTTGCCGGACAGGGCCTTCTCTTCGGTGATCGGCGAGCCGTCCTTGGTCTGGATGCTCATCACTTCGAAGTTGTACGGGCTGGAGAAGTCGACGTTCTTCTTGCGCTCTTCGGTCTGCGCGATGGCAGACGAAGCGATGTCGAACTGGTTGTTCGCGACCTGGCCCAGCAGCGACGAGAAGTCGGTCGACGCGAACTCGAGCTTCAGGTTCTGCTTGGCGGCGATGGCCTTCAGCAGCTCGTTGTCGAAGCCGGTGTAGTTGCCGTTCTCGACGTAGATGTTCGGCGGCGCGTCACTCAGCGTGCCGACACGGAGGGTCTTGTCGGCGGCGGCGTCCCCACCACCGCAGGCGGCGAGCACCGCGACGAGGCCGGCGGCGATCGTGGCGATCAAGGTTTTCTTCATGGTGTCAGACCCCCGGGTTCTGAACGGGGAGGCCGGGGCCACCCTGCTCGAGTTCCTTCGGCAGCGGCTCGTTCTTGAAGAACTGAGCGTGCAGGCGGGCGACGGTGCCGTCCGCCACGGCCTTCGCGAGGCCGTCGTTGAGCTTCTTCAGCAGGTCCTTGTTGTCCTTGCGGACGGCGAACGCGGACGGCGTGTCCTTGGTCTCGACGGTATACCCGAACTCCAACGGCACGTCCGGGTTCTGGTCGAGGTACTTGTGCCCGATGTCCTTCGGCACGACCCAGCCGTCGAGGCCGCCGGCCTTCAGCTGCGCGAAACCGGCGTTGTAGTCGGGGAAGCGGACGACGTTGGCGCCGGGGACCTTGCCGGTGGCGAAATCGTCCTGCACCGACGCCTGCACGACGCCGAGCCGCTTGCCGCTGAAGGAGGCGACGTCCTTGAGACTCGCGCCCTTCTTGGTGACGATCGTGGTGAACCCGGTGGAGTAGCCGTTGCTGAACGCCACGGTCTTCTTGCGGGCCTCGGTGGTGGAGATCGTGGAACTGCCGATGTCGAACTTGCTGGTGGCGACCGACGCCAGCAGACCGGCGAACTCGGTGCCGACGAACTCGACCTCGAAGCCCTCACGTTTGGCGATGTCGCGCAGCAGTTCGTTGTCGTAGCCGGTGAAGTTGCCGTTCTCCAGATAAATCGACGGCGGCGCGTCGGTCAGGGTGCCGACGCGCAGCTTCTGGCCGCTCGCGGCGGGCTCACCCGCGCCGCAGGCGGCGAGGGCGAGGGTGGCCGCACCCGCCGTGACGACGGCGACGAATTTCGACAGCGTGGATCTCATCGCTTCTTCCAGGGTTTCGGCGCGCAAGGCGCGATACAAACACGCCAGGCCGCCTCATGGGCGGCCTGGCGCTCCGGGTTCAGCGATCGAGATTAGGCAATTCGCCCGATCGAGTAACTTCGTCCCACTCTGTGAACGCCCTGTGGTGGGGCTGCTCACACGTCAGAGAATCGGTGCCGGCGTGTACCCGGCGGCTTCCGGGAAACGTTTGAGGACGTCCTCGACGCGCGACGCGATCGCGGCCACCTGCCGGGGTGCGACGCCGGTGAACGAGATCCGGTCGGCGAGGAGTTTGTCCAGCTCACCGCGGTCGAGCGGGATGCGCTCGTCGGCGGCGAGGCGGTCGAGGAGGTCGTTTCGCACCAGCCCCTGCTCCCGCATCGCCAGCGCGACCGAGACGGCGTTCTCCTTGATGGCCTCGTGAGCGGTTTCACGTCCGACACCCGCGCGGATTGAGGCCATGAGCACCTTGGTGGTGGCGAGGAACGGCAGATAGCGATCGAGCTCACGGGAAATGACCGCCGGGAAGGCCCCGAACTCGGCCAAGACCGTGAGGAAGGTCTCCAGCAGGCCGTCGAGCGCGAAGAACGCGTCGGGCAGCGCGACCCGGCGGACGACGGAATCGGAGACGTCGCCTTCGTTCCACTGGTCGCCTGCGAGCTCCCCGATCATCGAGAGGTAGCCGCGCAACACCACGGCGAGCCCGTTGACCCGCTCGCACGAACGCGTGTTCATCTTGTGCGGCATGGCCGACGAACCGACCTGGCCCGGTTTGAAGCCCTCGGTGACCAGTTCGTTGCCCGCCATCAGGCGGATCGTCTTCGCCAGGCTCGACGGCGCCGCGGCCAGCTGGACCACGGCGGACAGCACGTCGAAGTCGAGCGAACGCGGGTACACCTGGCCGACACTGGTGAACACCCGCTCGAAGCCGAGGTGGTTCGCGACCCGCGACTCCAGTTCGTCCAAAGTGGACTCGTCGCCGAGCAGGTCGAGCATGTCCTGCGCGGTGCCGACCGGACCCTTGATACCGCGCAGCGGGTAGCGGCCGATGAGCTCGTCGAGCCGCTCGAACGCGACCAGCATCTCGTCGGCGGCGGTGGCGAAGCGCTTGCCCAGCGTCGTCGCCTGCGCGGCGACGTTATGCGAACGGCCGGCCATCACCGTGTCGGAATGCTCGACCGCGATCACGGCGAGACGCGCCAGCACCGCGCCGACCCGGCTGCGCATCAGCTCCAGCGAACGCCGGACCTGCAGCTGCTCGACGTTCTCGGTGAGATCCCGCGACGTCATGCCCTTGTGGACGTGCTCGTGCCCGGCGAGCGCGTTGAACTCCTCGATCCGGGCCTTCACGTCGTGCCGGGTGACCCGCTCGCGTGCGGCGATCGAGCCGAGGTCGACCTGCTCCAGCACGCGCTCGTAGTCGGCGACGACCCCGTCCGGTACCTCGACGCCGAGGTCGGCCTGCGCGCGAAGCACGGCGAGCCAGAGCTCGCGCTCCAGCACGACCTTGTGTTCCGGGGACCACAGTTCGACCAGCTCAGGCGAGGCGTAGCGGCCGGCGAGCACGTTGGGGATAAGGGGCTTGTCCGTCACGCGGCCAGACTAACCGGCCGCTTCCGGTCCTCTGCTCGCGCCTGAACGGGTCCTACCTCGCGCGACCAGTGTCCTGGCGTTGGAGCAGGGCCCGGATGCCCACTGTGTGGCCTCGGCCGAGGCGTGCTCAGACTGCGCACTCGCGTGCTTGAAGCCGTAACTCGCGTGCTTGAAGCCGTAACTCGCGTGCTTGAAGGCGTATCTCGCGTGCTTGAAGGCGGAACTCGCGACACGAGTACCGCAACTAGAGGACTACTTGCGGGCGGTCGGGGTCAGGTCAGGGCGGTCTGGAGCATGCGGGCGGCGGCGGCGCGGGGTTCCGGGTCCACCGCGATCAGCGCGTTGACGACGGCGCCGTCGACCAGCGCGACCAGCCGCTCCAGTTCGGCGGCGTCCACCGGGGTGCCGGACCGGGCGAAGATCTCGTGCAGTAGTTCGGTGAGCTGCACGGACAGCGTCCGCATGAGGGGCCGCAGGTACGGACGGCGGCCGGTGGCGACCAGCCGTTCGTAGCGCAGCAGGACGGCCTCGGCGTCGGCCTCACGATCGGAGCGGAGCGGGCCGAGGAGCATGTCCAGCACCAAGTCGACGGTGGCCTCGACGCCGCGGTTGCGGGTCGCCAGCTCGTCGAGCCGTCGCCGTCCGGTCTCCAGCTCCAGGTTCGCGTGGTGCTCCACCGCGGCGGTGACGAGTTCTTCGAGCGAGTCGAAGTAGTACGTCGTCGAGGCGAGCGGCAAACCCGCGCGTTCGGCGACCGCACGGTGCCGCACGGCGTCGAATCCGCCCTCGGCGAGCAGAGCCGCGGCGGACTCGATGAGCTCGGCGCGCCGTCGCTCACCCTTCGGCGTTGTCGCTGCGGCGGTCATGACGGGCTATTTTGCCAGGTGCGCTCAGTAACGAGCCGCGAGCACACCCGCGAGCCGGTCGACGTCCGCTTCGGGGAACGCGGGCCCGCCGGAGCCGTCGCCGAGGCTCACCACGACCACCAACGATCCTTTGGCCGTGATCCGCTGAGCATTCGACGCCCCGATGGGTACCGGCGGGACCGGCGAGCCCGCCGGGAAGACCGCGACCGCGACCGTGCCGCCCGGCACCTGGAACCCCGCGGACCTGGCTCCCGTCGAACAGAGGTCGCCGGGCGTCGACTTGGCGACCTCCACGGGGACCGGAAGCTCGCCAGCGAGGGCGGTGGCGAGCTCCCGGTCCACCTGGTCGCACCCGTAGGTGCCTTCGGCCGTCATCCGGCCGGTCTTCTCTGGCCCGCTGCCCCCCTGCTGAGGCGGCGGGTTCGAGAAGTTCGGGGACTCCCCGCTGTCAAGAGGACGTGCCGACGCCGCTCCGGGTTGCTCCGGGGCACCGGCTCCGTTGTCGGATTTCGCCGCGGACGGCAGCGGGACGCCGAGGCCGTCGAGCAAGCCGAACATGCCCACTCCGGCCAAGACCAAAACCAGTGCACTACAGGCCACCGCGATACCGTTTCGGCGTCGTGCGGTGGCGCGTTTGGACGCACGGACGACGTCACCGGTGTCAAAGGTCGGCGACGGCGCGTCACCGGGGGCGTCACGGAACAACGCCTTCAGGTCATTCTCGTCCATCCCGTGCCACCTCCCCCTTCTCCATGACCTGCCTGAGGTTCGCCAGCCCGCGAGCGGTCTGGCTCTTCACGTTCCCTTCGCTGCAGCCGAGCGCCTTCGCCGCCGCACCGACGTCCAGCCCCTCGAAGTACCGCAGCACCAGCACGGCTCGCTGTTTCGGGGGCACTTCACGCAACGCGGCCAGCAGGTCTTCCCTGGTGACGACCTGTTCACCGAGGTCGAAGCCGTCCTGCGGTGGTTCGGGCAGCTCTTCGGTCTGCCACTCCCGCCGCCACGGCCGCCTCGACTCGTCGATGACCGCCCTGACCAGCGTCTTCCGCAGATAGGCGTCGGTCGCCGCCCGTTCCCTGATCTTCTTCCACCTCCGGTGCAGCGCGACGAACGCCGTCTGCGCGAGGTCGTCCGCGCGATGCCAGTCACCGCAGAGCATGTACGCGGTCCTGCGCACGGAGTCTCGCTTCGCGGCGAAGTACTCCGCGAACTCTTGTTCGTCGCGCTGGTTCACGCGGTTGTTGTCTCCGCTCTTTCCTCGCCGTTGGTAGGACGGAACCGGGGGCGTCCACGGTTGCATGAGCGGGCGTGGCGGACCAGCCGGGAGGCCATTGATGGCGAGCCGGAGGATGTGATGTGATCTGAACGTGACCTTCAGCCCCAGCTCGGCCATCGATTTCCGCTCCGACACCGTGACCCGCCCGGACAGCGTCATGCGGCGGGCGATGGCGGAAGCGGAGGTCGACGACAACGTCATCGGCACCGACCCGACCATCGCCGCACTCGAACGGCGCTCCGCGGAACTCCTCGGAATGCCTGCCGCGCTGTGGACCCCGAGCGGGACCATGGCGAACCTGATCGCGCTGAGTGTCCATCTCCAGCGTGGCGACCGGTTCCTCGCACCGCGCGGCGCGCATGTGCTCACCAACGAACTCGGCTCCGCGGCCTGGCTGGCTGGCGGCATGCCGGATCCGCTGGAGCACGACGCCGGGCCGGGACGCCCGACGCCGGAAACACTTTCGGCCGCGATCGGCGCACCCGGCGGGCCGTACTACGCGCTGCGGACCTCGCTGTTGTGCCTGGAGAACACGCATAACGCGGCAGGCGGCGCGATCACCCCGCCCGACGAGCACGCCCAGCTGCTCGCGGTGGCGAAACAGGCCGGGCTCACCGTGCACCTCGACGGTGCTCGCCTCTGGCACGCCGCCGTCGCGCTCGGCGTCCCGCCCGCGGCGCTCACGGTCGGCGTCGACAGCGTTTCGGCCTGCTTCTCGAAGGGCCTCGGCGCGCCGGTCGGGTCGGTGCTCGCGGGCAGTCCCGAGTTCATCGAGAAGGCGCGGCGGATGCGGCAGATGCTCGGCGGCGGGGTCCGTCAGGGCGGTGTGCTGGCCGCGGCCTGCCTGGTCGCGCTGGACCGCGTCGACGAACTGGCCGAGTCGCATGAGAACGCGGCGCGGCTCGCGGCCGGGCTGACCGAACTCGGCTGGGCGGTCAACGCACCCGAGACCAACATCGTGCTTGCCGCCGCCCCCGATCTCCCCGGCCGCCTGAAATGGCTGGAGGAGCTGGGGATCCGCGCCCTGCCGATGGCGGGCCGCGTCCGCTTCGTGCTGCACCGGGACCTCTCCGCGGCCGACATCGAAGAAACCCTTCACCGCGTCAAAACCGGGGGCTGACGTGAACTGGATCGTCTTCGACTACGGCGACGTCATCAGTAAGCACACCGACGCGAAGCCGGCGCTGGCCAAGGCCTTCGGCCTCGAACTCGCCGATTTCGAGCCGCACTACTGGGCCGAACGGGTCCGGTACGACTCGGGCGGCTCGGACCTCGAGTACTGGCAGAGTGTCGGGCGCGCACTGGACGTCCCGGTCGAGCAGGCCTTCGCTGACGAGCTGACCAGGATCGACGTCGAAGGCTGGACCCACCTCGAACCAGAGGTGGTCGAGCTGCTGGAAGGCCTGCATGAGGCGGGTGCCGCACTCGCGCTGCTTTCCAACGCGTCGTCGACCTTCGGCCGCTGGGTACGCGAGCAGGAATGGGCGAGCCTGTTCCGCGTGAAGCTCTTCTCCGGCGACCTCGGCTGCCTGAAGCCCGATGCGAAAATCTACCGGATCCTGCTCGCCGAACTCGGCGCCGAACCGGGCGACTGCCTGCTCTTCGACGATCGTCAGTCCAATGTGGACGGAGCGCGGGCGGTGGGGATGAAGGCGCAACGCTGGGTCGGCGTGGAAACCGCGCAAGCGGCGTTCGGCTCTTCGGCGGAATAACTCACCCTTACCGCTCATCCGCTTACGCGCGGTTAAGCGGATGACCTACGCTGGACCCTTCCAAGCCGACTTCCCCGGTAGGTGCCCATGTCAGCGGACCGGCGTCCGATCGTGCCCGTCGATTTCGACCGGCCGAGCATCGCGCGGGTCTTCGACGCGCTGATGGGTGGCCACGACAACTACGAGGCCGACAGGGTGGTGCTGCGCCAGATCCTGGAACTGGCGCCGCAAGCACAGATCATGGCGAAAGAGGTCCGGCACTGGCTGGTCCGCACCGTGCGCTATCTGACCGACCGGGCCGGTATCGACCAGTTCCTCGACCTCGGCTCCGGCTTCCCGACCGTGGACAACACGCACCAGGTCGCGCAGCGGTACAACCCCGAGGCGCAGGTGGTCTACGTCGACCACGATCCGGTGGTACTGGCACACGGCCGCGCACTGCTCGCGGCGAACGACTTCGCCCATATGGCGGGCAACGACCTGACCGAACCGGCCGAGGTCATCGACGAACTTTCACGCACCCACCGGCTGGACTTCGACCGGCCGGCCGGGCTGATCCTGTGCGCGATCGTCCACCACATCCAGGATCTCGACGAAGCGCGGAAAGTCGTCCGCGGCTACGTCGACGCGCTGGCCCCCGGCTCGTTCGTCGTGCTGCTGCATCAGCACAACCCGGCCGACGGCTCCGAAGCGGCCGACGTCGCGACGTCACTTGAGAAGCGCTTCAGCGGCACCGGGCTCGACACGCTGTACCGCACGCGCGAAGAGATCGAGTCTTTCTTCGACGGACTCGATCTCTTCGACCCCGGGCTCACTTACCCGCACCAGTGGTGGCCGGACGGCCCGCGCTTCACCCCGCTTTCGCCCGTGAACCGCACGTCGCTGGGCGGGGTGGCACGCAAGCCTTAGTTGGTCAGCGAAGCTCCTTCGGGGAGCGCTTGCCCTTGATGGCGCCGTATGCGGCCGTGCCGAGGAAGACCGCACCGCCGATGACGGCGATCCAAAAGACGGCCTTCACGAGAAAACCGAGCACGGACCCGAGCACCATGAAGGCCACCCACGCCAGGATCAGCCCGCCGACGATCTTCCAGAACATGGCTTCCTCCGATTGCCTCACCGTGCCCATGCGGGCCCGGTGAGTCCAGGTTGTCAGGCTGAGCTCGTAATTGCCTTCGTTCTGACTAACGTTCAGGGAGAATTCCGGGTTCCCCCTGACCGGTGAGCCAGTCGCCGAGCCTGCGGACCCCCTCCTCGATGTCCTCGCGCGCACCCGCGAAGGAGAACCGCACGAACTTGCCGCCGTCGACCGGGTCGAAGTCGATCCCGGGGGCGATCGCGACCCCGGTGTCGGCGAGGAGGCGCTGGCACCAGCTAAGGCTGTCGGTCGTGTACGCGGAGACGTCGGCGTAGGCGTAGAAGGCGCCTTCGGCGGGCGCGAGCTTCTCGATGCCGATGCCCTTGAGGCCTGCGAAGAGCGCGTCGCGGTTCTCGCGGTAGCGCTCGACGTGTCCGTCGGCCTCCGCGTACGACTCCTGGGTGAACGCGGCCACCGCGGCATGCTGGGAGACCGCAGGCGGGCAGATGGTGAAGTTGCCGGTCAGGACGTCGATCGCGCGGTGCAGCCGCTGCGGCGCGAGCATCCAGCCGAGCCGCCAGCCGGTCATCGCGAAGTACTTGGAGAACGAGCCAAGGACGAGTGCTTCGTTCCCGTACTGCCAGGCGCAGTCGAGGTCGCTGCCATAGGAGATGCCGTGGTAGATCTCGTCGCTGATCAACTGCACACCGCGTGACGCGCACCAGCCGCTGATCGCGGCGAGTTCACCCGGCGGAAGGACGGTGCCGGTGGGATTGCTCGGACTGGCCACGATGAGTCCCTTGATCGGACCCAGCTCGTCGAGCAGTGCGACGGTCGGCTGAAAGTTCGTCTCGGGTCCGGTGGCGAACTCGACGACCTCGCAGCCGAGCACCTTCAGCAGGTTTCGGTAGGCCGGGTAGCC
This sequence comes from Amycolatopsis sp. NPDC051071, assembly GCF_040682875.1. NCBI lineage: Bacteria > Bacillati > Actinomycetota > Actinomycetes > Pseudonocardiales > Pseudonocardiaceae > Amycolatopsis > Amycolatopsis sp. NPDC051071. Next base: position 20,667 of record NZ_JBFBBY010000095.1, read on the forward strand.
GGGGCGCGCCATCGCGACACGGTCGCCCGCCTCGAACGCGCTGAGGAACGAGAGCAGGAAGCCGCCGGAAGACCCGGTCGTCATGATGACGTCCTGCGGGCTCACCTCGACCGAGTACGTGCGGTTGTAGTGCGCCGCCACGGCTTCGCGCAGTTCGGGGATGCCGAGTTGCACGGTGTAACCGAGGTTCTGGTCCTGCAGCGCCCGGTGCGCCGCTTCGAGCACTGGACGCGGCGCCGGCGCGGACGGCTGGCCCGCGACCAGCGCGATCAGGTCGCCGTGGCTGCGCTGCCTTGCCTGCGCGGCCGAAAGGACGTCCATGACGTGGAAGGGCGGGACGTCGGAACGGGCAGAGGGACCGGGGAGGGACATGAAGTGAGGCTAACTCGCCTTCGCGAGGAGAACCGCGTAGCCGTCGAGGAGGCGCTGAAGGCCGAACTCGAAGAGCGTGTCGAGGTCGTAGTCGAACGGACCACGCAGCGCGACGCCGGCGAAGTTCGGGAAACGGCCGCCGGAGACCAGATCCCAGAGGATCGGCTCGTGCTCGGCGAGCCACGTGTCGGCCGAGATCGCCGTACCGGCTTCGGTCTCGGTCTCGGCTTCGAAGTTGAGCGCGATCCCGCGGACGTGGTTGAAGATCGTGATGTGCGCGTACATGATCGTCGACGCCGGGAGGCCGTGACCGTCGAGTGCGCGGGTGGCCCAGTCCGCGTGGGTGAGCAGGTTCGGCAGTGGTTGCGGGCGGGTGATCGACAGCGCCTGTGCGAGCCAGGGGTGACGGCGGAACAAGGCCCATTGAGCCCTGGCCATCAGTTCCAGCTGCGCCCGCCAGCCGGACGGTGGGTCCGCCGGGAAGCGGATCTCGCCGAGCGCGACGTCGGCCATTTCGAGGATCAGTTCCTCTTTCGCGGTGACATGGCGATAAAGCGCCATCGTGGCGACGCCGAGGCCGGACGCGATGCGGCGCATGGAAAGCGCGCGGATGCCCTCGGTGTCGGCGATCCGGATCGCCGCCTTGACCACCCGCTCGCGTGACAGGTCGGCCTCGGTGCGTGGCACGGCTTTCGAGGTGCGCCCCGCGACGACCGTTCCGGCGCCGGGTTTGGTGACGACCAGGCCGTCCCGTTTGAGGGTGGCGAGCACCTTGGACGCCGTCGCCATCGCGACACCCCACTCCGCGATGATCTTGCGCGTCGACGGGACCTTCTCGCCTTCGCGCAGCTCACCGGCCGCGATCCGGCGGCGGATCTCGGTGGCGATCCGCAGGTAGGGCGGATCGGTCATGGCGTCTCCTCTTGCCCTAGTGCACCACTGTCGGCTTTTTCGGTTTTGACCGGCCCCGCACTAGCTGAGTGCACTAGTGCGTCCGAGGTTTTTCAGCGGTTTTCCTGGGCCTACGTTGCGGTACTCATACGTTGTACGCAGTGCTTCAAAACAGCGTACACAGGGGAGTTCACATGCGGAAAGTACTGATTTCGGGTGCGGGGATCGCCGGGACGACACTCGCGTACTGGCTGCGTCGGCACGGCTTCGCGCCGACGGTCGTCGAACGGGCCCCGGCGCCGCGTACCGGCGGACACGCCGTCGACATCCGCGGCTCCGCACTCGGCGTCGTCGAGCGGATGGGGCTGCTCGGCCCCCTGCGGGAGCTGGGCACGGACATGCGCGGGATGTCGTTCGTGAACGGGTCCGGGAAGACACTGGTGAAAGTCACCGAACACACGCTGACCGGCGGGCTCACCGACAGCGAGGACGTCGAGATTCTGCGAGACGACCTCACTCGCGTGCTGTCTTCGGCCGCGCAGGAGGGTGTCGAGTACGTCTATGGCGACTGGATCACCGGGATCTCGCAGGATTCCGGCGAGGCACGGGTCACCTTCGCCCACGGCGAGGCGCGGGACTTCGACTTCGTTGTCGGCGCGGACGGGCAGCATTCGGTCGTCCGTTCACTGGTTTTCGGTGCCGAGAAACAGTTTTCGCACCATATGGACACTTACCTTGCGGTGTTCACCGTGCCGAACTTCCTGAAGCTGGACCACTGGCAGACTTTCCACCTGGCGCCGGGAACACTGGCGGGTGTCTACAGCGCGCGGGGTAACTCGGAGGCCCGTGCGATGCTCGGCTTCCAGTCACCGGAACTCGACTTCGACCGGCATGACCTTGAGCAGCAACGAAAGCTGCTCGCCGACCGGTTCCTCGGCCAGGGCTGGGAAGTGCCGCGACTGCTTCGGGAAACGGCGTCGCGCGAGCTGTACTTCGATTCGATGACCCAGATCCGGATGGACCGGTTCACCGAGGGACGGGTCGCCCTGGTCGGCGACGCGGGCTACGGTCCTTCGCCACTTTCGGGACAGGGCACCAGTCTGGCGATCGTCGGGGCCTACGTCCTGGCCGGTTCACTCGCTGTTCGCGATGACCATCGCGCTGCTTTTGGTGCTTACGAGGAGGAAATGCGGTCCTTCGTCCAGCAGAACCAGGCTCTGGCAACGGCGAACCAGCGGAAGCACACGCGGTTCGCGCAGTGGAAACAGATCCAGTCGATGCGGATGCTGCCGTATCTCCCGTTCCGGTCGCGGATCATGAAGGCGGCCATGCGGCCGTTGACCGAGGCGTCGAATGCGTTGGTACTGAAGGATTACTGAAGGTCGTGAGTGATTTGGGTCGTTAGAACGACCCAAATCACTCACGACCGCCCTTAGTAGCCCTGGTAACCGCCGCCACCGGCCATGGCCTTCAGGCCGGGGTGACCGTCGAACCCGCCGTACCGCGAGAACGTGTACCGCACGCCCGCGATGATGTTGTCGATCGGGTTGTAGATGTCGTCGTGCCCGGGAAGCTTGTGCGCGTTGAAGGTCGGGTCGATGCACTGCATCAATCCCTTGGACGGAGTGCCCTTCGCCGCGTTGGAGTCCCAGTTGTTGATGGCGTTGGGGTTACCGCCGGACTCCTTCTCGATGATCGTCCAGATCTTGTTGATGTCGGCGTCGGTCACCGGAATACCGGCCGCCTGCAGGATCTTGATGGCTTCCTGGATCCACTGCTGGACGTTGCCAGGTGGCGTCGTCGACGGCGGACCGCCGCTCGATCCGAGGCCGCCGCCCCCACCGCCACCTCCACCGCCGCCGCCTCCACCGCCACCTCCGGTGTGGAGACCGCCGGTGCGCTTGGGGACGGTGCCGTCCTTGCCCGGCATGGGGACCTTCGAGTAGCCGTCCTTGATGTCCTTCTTCATCAGTTCCTGGGACTTCTGGATCATCTGGTTGGCCTGGTCGAGCAGCCCCTTGACCCGGGTGTCCGCGTCGCTGGTGATCTTGTTGATGTCGGTCTTGGCCTGCTGGATGATCTCCGCCGCCGAAGGGCTCGGTGCCGGCTTGTGATCCTTCTCGGCCTGCGTGGCGGCCTGAATTGCCGCGTCCTTGTCCGACTGCGCCTTGGTGTTCCGCTTGTTGACCGCTTCTTCTGCGCCCTTGTAGGCGTCCGCGACCTGCGTTTTGATGTTGCCGAGATCGGTGTGGACACGATCGAGGTCGTCGACGACCTTGCCGAGTTGCGACTCGACGTTCTGACCGGCCTTGGTGATGGACTTGACGTACTCGAAGAAGGCGTCCGCCGCCGGTCCGCTCCAGACACCACCGTTCAGCGCGTCCGTCGATCGAGTCAGCGCCGCGCTGTGGTCACCCGCGTTCTCGGCGGCCGTCTTGAACTGGACGGAGGCGTTGTGGATGGCGTCCAGGTTCACCTTGGCGACCTGGTCGGACTTCTTGACGAGTTCACCCCAGCCGTCCGGCACGCCCGCGCCGACACCGTTCAAACCCACTGCTCAAGCCCCCTTGCCGTCCGGCCCCCAGGCCAGGCGAATCGTCACCGGTCTCCGTGTTCGTGCAGCTTCAGGTTGTCCACGTGGACCGCTTCCGTCTCGTTGATCAACCCCGCCGCCTTCCGCAACACGAAAGCGGTGGCCTCCATCAACTGCCCGGCCGAGTCGAATTCACTGTGGACGCCTTGCTTGAACTTGCCGACGGCGCCGTGCGCGTCACCGTGCTCGTCCACTCCGCCGAAGGGGCTTTCCTTCTCGTCATCCATACCGGTGACGCCTTTTTTGGTCTTCTCGAACTCGTCCTTGAGTTTCTCCACCTGACCGGCGGCGATCCCCATGGAATCCACGTCGTACACAGGCACGGTTCGTCATCCCCTTCACGGAAAACTTGTGTCCGCCCGATCAGACGCGCCGGCGATCAGGACGGTTCCCGCGCATACTGTAAGACCTCGACAGCGGGCCGTGTGCGTATCCACGCCAACTTCCGCCCGCCGATAAAATCACGCACGGGTAAGACTTCGTGAACAGGCTGAATCGGACTCAGAAGTCCGCGACTTCCCGGATCCGCGTCGCCAGCAGGTGGTTGTCGGCCGGGGTGATGGTCGCCCAATCCCGCCCGTCCCGGTTCCGTGCGACCTGGAACAAGTACCGCCCGGCGTCCGTGTCGTAGAAGGCGATGACACTGTCCGCGCGGCGTGGGCGGCCGTCGCGGCCGGCGCGTTCGATGCCGAACTGGCCGCGTGCCTCCTGGCCGAGCAGCATGCCCGCCACTTCCTGGGCCTGCCACAGCGGGACGTCGAGGTCTTCCAGCGCGGTGACCAGCGTTTTCGCGTCGCCACGGGCGGCGGCGTCGGCGTCGCGGAGCAGGTCGTGCGGGATGCTGATCGACTGGCCGACGCCGGGGCCGAGATCACCCGCGACCGAGACGGCCGCCTCGGCGAGGGAGCTTTCGCGGGCGGGGATCAGCCACACCTGGCCAGAGTCGATCACGCCGAGCAAGGCCTGGTTCCCGACGCTGACCGCCTGGCCCTTGATCTCGCGATCGGTCCACACCCAGACGTCGATCGCGAACCGGGGATGCGCGAACAAGTTCAGCATGTCGACCAGTTCGCCCGACGCCTGATGCCCCCGCGCGAGGCCGCGCTCACGCAGGGATTCCCAGGCCTCTTCGATCAGTTCCGCCCGCTCCGTATGGGTTGTTCCTGGGCTCGGCACGTCGAGTGCGACATGGCGGCGGGGCAGCCGTTCGGCTTCCCAGAGCATCTCGAACTCAAGGGCGGACAGCACCAGGCTGCCGGTGTCGTTCGGCACAGGGTCAGCGCGCTTCCCGGTTTCCGTGGTCACCGATGACGTCGGGCGAAACCATTCGCTCGTCGGTGAACAGGTCCTTGTCGTCGACGCCGAAGCGGCGGATGTGCTCCGCGTCCTCTTCGACGTCTTGGGTGGCCGCGCGCTCCATGAACTTCGACTCGGGCTTCGGCTGCTTCGCGCCGATCTTCTCGGAGCGTCGCATGGCCTCCTCTTCGGGAAGCTCGCCGATCGGCAGCTGACGGGTCGGCTTGCCGCTGCCGCCTTCCTCGCGAGGACGACGGTCGCGTTCCTTGTCTCCGCTCAGCGCACCACCCGCGACACCGGCGCCGAGCGCGGCGGCACCCGCGCCAAGGTCACCCGCGGCCGGGCCGGTGATCTTCGGGACGGCCGGGAAGCCGCGGCCGGATTCGTTGCCCGCGGCGAGCGGCACCTGCGGACCGGTGCCGACCGTGCGGCCCTTGCCGAGTGTCTGGTCGCCCCCGCCGGTGCCGCCTCCGACGCCGCTGAAGACGCCAGGGCCGGAGCCGGAGCCCGGCCCCTTGCCCAGTGCGCTCTCGACACCGGGGCCGGTACCGAACGTCTTACCCGGCGGCAGTGCCGACGTGGTGCTGCTGCTCGGCGGCAGGGTTCCGGTGGACTGGCCCGGCGGCACGTTCGGCGCACCCGGCGGGACGAACGGCGGGGAGCCGGGCGCACCGGTGATCGGGTACGACGGCCTGTGCTGCTCGGGCTGCGGAGCCGGACGGTTTCCGGGCGGGGTCGTCCAGCCGCTGCCCGGGGCGGGCACCGGCCGTGAGGTGCCGGACGGCGTGGTCGGGGCAGCGGCCGCGGGGGCGGTGGCTCCACCGTGAGGCGTGACGGAGCTGGTCTTCCTGGCCGGAGCACCGCCGCCGAGAGCGACCCCGTAAGCCGGAGTCGGCGCGTCGTACGACGGCGACTTCGGGTTGCTGACGGGCTGCACGACCGGCGTCGGCGGCACGTACTTCGATTCGACGGCGGCCGACGCCGGCCGCACGCTGCCGTCCGGGGTCAGATCGGTGGCCGTCCCGGCGAGATCGAGCGCGCCGGAGCCACCGCCCGTTCCGGCGGCGGTCGTGGTCTGGGTCAGGTTCAGCGCCTGCGGGTCGGCCAGCGTGTCGGTCGACAACAGGTTTTCGCCGCTGGTCTTGGCGTAGTCGTTCAACGCCTCCTGCGCTTGCGCCCGCGCGTTGTTCGCCGCGTCGACGCTCTTGGCGTGGTCGGTCTCGAACCCGATCAGGCTCAGCAGGACGTCGCCGATGGTGAACCCGCCCGCACCCTTCCGGACGGTCTCCGGATCCGGCAGCTTGTACAACGTCCGGTTGAAGGCCTCACCCTGCGAGAAGATCATCTCCGCGGAGTGCGAGACCTTCGAGTTCGCGTCCTGGGAGAAGCCCGCCTGCTCGGTGAACACCTCGCCCGCGGCGCCGCCCGCCTCGCTCTGCCATTCCACGCCGAGTTTGCCCAGCTCGTCACGCAGTGTCTTGTCGGTGTCGGCGAGCGCGGTCGCGACGGACTTCAGCGCGTCGACGGCGGTGCCGATACTGCCGGTACCGTCGCCGCTGCGGAAGCGCTCGATCTCGGTCGCGATCCCGGTGTCGGTGTAGCCGTCGAACCGAAGATCACGGAGCCTGCCCGCGAGATCGGAAACGTTCACGCCGCCCTCCCTAATTGCGTGCTTTCAAGGTCTGCAAAGCCATTTCGGCCGCCTGCGAGGACATCTCGCACAGCTGCGGCATGGTGAACGCGCCCGCGGTGACGGTGACGGCCCGCACCGCCAGCGTCTGCCCTTTGGCGACACCGACGAGCGTTTCGCAATCGCTCGGCGTCCCGGCGGCGCGGTAGTTCGTGATGGCGGGAAACCCGCCGACCGCTTTCGGTTCGGTCGTCATGCTGTTCTTGCGGCGCTTGCCGGTGAACCACTCTTCTACATCCGCGGTGACCGTGCGGACGTAGAAGCCGTGGAAGGGCTCCACGGCGTCCGCGTCGAGGGCACAGGTCGGGCCGTCGATCGGTTCCGCGGCCGCGCGCGGTTTGCTGTTGATCTTGAGCTGGTCGAGCTGCGGAGCGGTGATCAAGGCACACGGATCGACGCCCTGAAGACTCAGTTCGGCGGGCCTGGCCGGTAGCGCGGACGCCTTGGCGCCCTGCGTGGCCGAAGCCAGCGCGGGCTCATTGGGGAACGCCTGTCCGCCCGTGTCCGTGGCGCAGCCGGTCAGCGCCAGGGTGAGCACGCCGCCGAACACCAGCACACGGGGCCTACGCCCGGTGGACACCACGGTCCCCGAACGCGGCGGCCCTGTCGGCCTCGCTGGTCTTGTAGTCCTTCGCGGCCGCGCGGAGCTGCTTGACCAGGCTACGGAGACCAGCGACGTACGCCTTGACCTGCGCGGCATACGACGCGTCGCCATCGGCCACCAGTTCGTTCCAGACGCTGGTCGCGTGCGTGCTCACGGTGTCGTTGGCCGGGGTGTCGATCCGCAGCTGGTCAAGCCGCGTCAAAAGCTTGTCCTGCAGCGCGTCGACCTGGTCCTCGACGATTTTCGCGACTTCGAGCAGCTTCGACGGTTCCACCCGGATGTCGGCCACCGACGGTGGCACCGGGACAGCCGACGCGAGGTCCTGGACCTTGCTCGATGCTGACATACCCCACCCCTCATACGTACGGACGGTGACCGTTCGCCCTGCCGAGGCTACCAACGCTGATGTAGTGAGCGCCTAAGCTTCACAGGAAATACCGGGTTTGACGCACCGGGAGCCGGAACGGTTCCGTCCGAAATCACGAGATCGGGGTGGCGATCTCTCCCTTGGCCGCGAGCAGGGCGATGTCGGTGCGGTGGTGCGAGCCGGCCAGGTGGACCTTCTCGACCGTCGCGTAGGCGTCCTTGCGGGCGGCCTTCAGGTTCTTGCCGGTGCCGACGACCGACAGCACGCGGCCGCCGGACGAGACCACGGCGCCGTCGTCGCGGCGGCGGGTGCCGGCGTGCAGCACGCCTTCGAGTTCACCGCCGGTGATGACGTCGCCGGTCCGCGGCTTGCCGGGGTAGCCGTCGGCGGCGAGTACGACGGTGACCGCCGCACCCGAGTCCCAGTCCAGCGGCGGCAGGTCGGCGAGCTTGCCGGTCGCCGTCGCGTGCAGAACCTGGCCGAGCGGGCTGCGCAGCAACGCCAGTACGACCTGGGTCTCCGGGTCGCCGAAGCGGCAGTTGAACTCGATGACCTGCGGGCCCTCCGAGGTCAATGCGAGACCGGCGTAGAGCAGGCCGGAGAAGGTGGCGCCGCGTTTGTCGAGTTCGTCGACCACGGGCTGGACGATTCGCTCGACGACGTCGTCGACCAGGTCCTTCGGCGCCCACGGCAGCGGCGCGTACGCACCCATGCCGCCGGTGTTCGGTCCCGCGTCGCCGTCGCCGACGCGCTTGAAGTCCTGCGCGGGCAGCAGCGGGACGACCGTGCGGCCGTCGACGAAGCAGAAGAGGGAGGCCTCCGGGCCGCCCAAAAAGGACTCCAGGAGTACCGGGTGGCCGCCGTCGAGCAGCATCAGCGCGTGTTTGCGCGCGACGTCGACGTCCTGCGTGACCACGACGCCCTTGCCTGCGGCGAGTCCGTCGTCCTTGACCACCCAGGTGGGGCCGAAGCGGCCGAGCGCGGCGTCGAGGCGTGCCGGGTTGTCGACCACCTCGCAGTGCGCCGTCGGCACGTTCGCGGCGGCCATGACGTCCTTCGCGAACGCCTTCGAGCCTTCGATGCGGGCGGCGGAGGCGGACGGGCCGAAGCAGGCGATGCCCGCCTTGCGGACCGCGTCGGCGACTCCGGCCACCAGCGGGACCTCTGGACCGACCACCACCAGATCCGCCTGCCACTGCTTGGCCAGTGCGGAGACCGATTCGGGATCGGCCGCCTCGACGCCGAGCTGCTCGGCCACCGAAGAGGTGCCGGCGTTGCCCGGGGCACAGGCCAGCGCGGTGACGGAAGGGTCTTCCGCGACCGCGAGGACAAGTGCATGCTCACGGGCGCCGGACCCGATTACCAGTACGCGCACGACGCACAGGGTAACCGGGCCGGAGACGACCTGTCGGCGGAGCCACGTGAAACCCGCCCCGGCCGGAGGCCCCGCTATCGTGGCGGCGGGGCGCCATGACGTCTGACCTGCGAAAACACGAACCTGCCCCGGCGACGCGATCGCGGTCGCGGGTTCACCGAAGGACACAGCCCCGAACACGTCGCCGTCCTCGTGCGGGTGGTTCCATCCGGCGTTCACCCGGCGGCCAGCACCCCGCCGGTCCGTCTTCGCCATCCGGACGCCTCCTGCGTCAAGGGTGACGCGGTACCCCGAGTCAAGTCGAAAGAGGTTACCCACCATGCGAAAGCGTCTGGGCGTGCTCGCCCTGTCCGGTCTCGCCGTACTCAGCGTCACAGGGCTGGCCGGTGCCACCGAGACGGGCGCCCAAGATGTGTCGGCACAGGCAAGGGGTCACGATGGTCCGGTGATCGTCGGACACCGCGGCGCACCCGGCTACCGCCCGGAGCACACGCTCGCCTCGTATGAGCTCGCCTACCGCCAAGGCGTCGACTGGGTTGACGTCGACCTGGTGCCCACCAAGGACGGGCAGCTGGTCGCCCGGCACGAGAACGAGATCGGCGGGACCACCGACGTCGCGAAGCACCCCGAGTTCGCGAACCGGAAGGCGACGAAGGTCATCGACGGCACGTCGTTCACCGGCTGGTTCACCGAGGACTTCACCCTCGCCGAGCTGAAGACCCTGCGCGCGACCGAGCGGATCCCGCAGCTGCGGCCGAACAACCGGCTCTACGACGGCCGCTTCCAGATCGCCACCTATCAGGAGGTGCTCGACCTGACGCGCCGCCTCGGCCGCGAACTGCGCCGTGAGCTGGGGACCTATCCGGAGGTCAAGCACTCGACGTACTTCTCGTCGATCAAGAACCCGACCGAGCCGAAGCTGGTCGAACTGCTCAAGCGCAACGGGCTCAACCACCCGAAGGCGCCGGTCATCATTCAGTCGTTCGAGGTGTCGAACCTGATCGCGCTCTCGCGCCAGGTGCGGGTGCCGCTGCTGCAGCTGACCTCGGCGAGCGGTGCTCCGGCCGACTTCGTCGCGAAGGGGGACCCGCGCACGTACGCCGACCTCGTCACGCCGGCGGGCCTGAAGGAGATTTCGACGTACGCGGACTACCTGGGCCCGGAGAAGGCGCAGGTCATCCCGGTGGTGAACGGTGCGCTGGGGCAACCGACGCGGCTCGTCACCGACGCGCACAAGGCCGGGCTGAAGGTCGGGCCGTACACGTTCCGCAACGAGAACAACTTCCTCCCGCAGAACCTGCGCTCGTCGGGAAACCTCGCCGAGTACGGCAACGCGTTCGCCGAGCAGGAGGCGTTCCTCAAGGCGGGCGTCGACGGGTACTTCGCCGACCAGCCGGACACGGCGCTTGAGGCCGTGAAGGGGTTTCGGGGGCGCTGAGCCTCACCTGACGTGCCATGAGGGGGGCCCGTTCCTGGCAAATTCTGCGAGGAACGGTCCGTTCCTGGCATCCGGCGGGGCGGGTGTCTCTGAGCGCGGAAGTGTCATGAGGGGTCCCCATAGGACAAAATTCGTCCTATGGGGACCCC
>NZ_JBFBBY010000096.1:0-31430 GCF_040682875.1 Amycolatopsis sp. NPDC051071
CGACAGCCGACTCACGCCACACGTCGTCGTCCAGGAAAAGCGGCGTCTGGTGCTGGGTGGAGACCGTCGAACGCGGGGCCTTCATGTACTTCAGGGGGGCGGGCGGCGCCGGGAAGCAGGGGTCGGGTCTCGTGAGTGTTTTGGGTCGTTAGAACGACCCAGAACACTCACGACCCACACGACCACCGTGAGCTGCAGGGCTCGTGTCGCAGGTCAGCGCCGCAGGTCGCCCGAGAGCCGCACCGCGTCGGTCGCGATCCGCTCCAGCACCGGCTTGTCGTTGTGCTTGTTGTAGAAGTTGGTCAGCACGATGGCGACGTCGGCGCCGGTGACGCGGGATTCGTAAGCCGCGTTGTCACCGGACACCTTCGGAGCGTCCTTCGCCTTGAAGGTGCCGTCGCGCACGAGGTCGGACACGTTGCCGGTGCCGTCCTTGTCGGTGAGGGCCTTGAGCTGGGTCGCGGTGACCTCACCCGGCATGGTGACCAGGACGACCGACACCAGCACCTTCTGCCCGCCGGTGTCGGTCGTGTACAGCGCCCGCGACAGTCGTGTGCACGGCGTCTGGGTGAAGAAATCCTTGGTGTCGCCGTAAGACTTGCTCGCGCAGTCGGAGGTGACCTGCGGCCCCTCGACCAGCGTGTACTGGAACTGGCCGCTCTTCGTCGACGTATCGGCGACCGGCGTCGTGTCCGGCTCGTGCCGGATCAACCACCAGAGCAGCGCGGACACGACCGCGATCGCGACCAGCGCGCCGCCCTTCAGCGCCAGGCTCGCCGGATTTCCCGGCGGCTTGGACGACGGCGGCGGCCCTGGCGGCCCAGCCGGTCTGACCGGCTGAAGCCGGGCCGTTTCCGTCGGTCCCGGAGTAAATTGCGCACCAACCACGGGAACACACGGTAGTTCACGCCCCTCCGGCGGTTCACCTGAACGTGCTTATCACCCGTTCGACGTCGTCGGCGGTGTTGTAGAGATGGAAGCCGAAGCGCTGCCTTCCGGCCCGTGTACCGGCCACGATGCCGGCTTCCTTCACCCGGTCGGCGGCCCCGTCGAGGGAGACGATCGCACTCCCCTGAACGGGTGACCCGAGCGCTTCCAGGAGTGAGTCGGCGAGCCCCACGCAGTGCGCGCGGACGGCTTCGAGGTCCAAGGACGCGAGGTAGTCCAGCGACGCCGCCGCGCCGACGAACGAGAACCAGGCCGGGGACAGGTCGAGTGAGCGGGCTCCTTCGGCGAGCCGCAGCGGGAGGCCGTAGACGGTCTGCCAGCGGTCCTCCCCGGCGTACCAGTTCGCGGCCACCGGCACCGCCCGCTCCAGCACCCGCGGATGCGCGGCCAGCCACGCCGCCCCACGTGGTGCGAGCAGCCACTTGTAGCCGGCGGCGACCACCCAGTCGGCCCATTCGAGGTCGAGCGGCTGCCAGCCGGCGGCCTGGGTGGCGTCGAGCAGCACCGCCGTGCCCGCCGCCTCGGCCGCGGCGCGAAGCCTGCCGAGGTCGATCTGAACGCCATCCGCGGACTGGACGACACTCACCGCGACGAGGTCGTGCCCCTCGACGCGCTCGGTCAGTTCGGCCAGCGGGACTTCGGTGACCTTCACCCCGCGACGTGCCTGGGCGGCGAACGGGAAGGTCACGCTGGTGAAGTCGTTCGCGGCGACCAGCACGCTGGCGCCGTCGGGTAATCCGGCCGCGACATTGGCGATCAGCTGCGACACCGACGCCCCGACGGCGACCCGTTCCGCCGGGACCCCGATCAGCGCGCCGAAGCCCGCCCGCGTCTTCGCGACGGGCTCGTCGAAGTCCGCCGGACGTGCCTCCCCGCGCCGCCAGCGTTCCACCGCTTCCGCCATCGCGTCGGCCACATGCGACGGCGGGATGCCGATACTGGGCGTGTTCAGGTATCCGGGCGGGACGGCGAATTCGGCTCCGAAGGTCTGCATGCTCCCGAGGTTAGTGCGCTTCCGGGAGCAGCCTCACGACGTCGTCGTAGGACGGCGGGGCCAGCGGGAGTTCGCCACCGTCGCGGACGGCCTCCACCGTGCGCAGCGTGGCGGCCAGCGCCATCCGGTACGGCAGTGAGCCGAGACTGATCCGCGCGACGCCGAGGTCGGCCAGTCCCGCGACAGTGACCTTGCCGGGCAGGAACAGCAGGTTCACCGGCTTCGCGGTGGCCTTCACCAGCCGTTCGACGTCGGCCGACTCGGCGGCTCCTGGCACGAACACCCCGTCGGCACCGGCGTCCACATAGGACTCACAGCGGGCGATCGTGGCCTCGATGCCACGGTCTCCCAGCCAATACGTGTCGGTACGCGCGTTGACGAAAAGGCCAGGAGCACGTTCCTTCGCCGCCTCGATCTTGGCCGCGTGCAGCACAGGGTCGCCCAGGGCGTCTTCGAGGTTGATACCGGCGACACCGGCTTCGGCGAGCTCCGCCGCGAGTGCGCCGACCTCACCGGGGTCGTCGCTGAAGCCGTCGGCGACGTCAACGCTGATCAGCGCGTCCAAGGCGGTCAGGCGCCGCGCCAGCCGGACGGTGGCGTCCTTCGAGGACGGGGCGCCGTCCGGCTCGCCCTCGGCGGCCGAGACCCCGAGGCTGGTCGTGCCCAGTGCCGGGAAGCCTTGCGCGGCCAGGAAGGCGGCCGTGCCGAACTCCCAGACGTTCGGCAGGAGCAGCGGGGAACCGGGGACGTGCAGTGCGGCGAATGCGGTCATGCCATGACGGTAGTTCGCGGACGCTTCGGCGGCGGCCGACGTGTCAGGCTCGTTCCAGGAAGGGCGTCAGCAGCTCCGGAACGGACTCCTCGGCGAACACCAGGCCCTGTTCCTCTCCCGCGTCGTACACCGAGTACGCGCCGGCACCGGCGGCCGTGGTCGCGACGACGGTCAGCAATCCCTTGCGCCGCTGGAACACCGACTGCTTCACCGTCCAGCCGATCACACCGTCCCGCTCCAGCGCGAAGGTGCTGCGCCGCATGGTCCCGTGCCGTCCGACCAGGTACCGGCCGGTGATCCCGTGCCCGAGGTTGCGGTAGGCGTCCAGCGCCAGCAGCACCGAGGCGGGCAGCAGCACGATGCCGAGGGCGGCGCCGATCACCAGCAGGACGTCGGTCAGCAGGAAGCCGAGGATCGCGAAGATCGCCAGCAGGACCACCACCGAGCCGACCCACCAGCGCAGCAGGCGTCCCCGCGCGGCACGCGGGTGGGTGGCGAGCCGGACGGCTTCGGTCGGCGAGACCGGCTCGCGCAGTACCTCGGCGGCGATCCGGTTGGCCGTCGCGACGGACGCGGCGGGCAGAAGGGTGTGGTAGTCGGTCTTTTCGTCGTCGTCGCTTTGGCGCATCCCGGTCGCGATCGCGTCGACACGGGCGACGCCGGCGATCCGGTTCCCGAGCGGCTCGACGAGGTCGATGCCGCGCAGCCGGGCCTCTTCGAGCGAGATCGAGCGGGTGGTGAACAAGCCGCGGCGTACTCGCAGTGTGCCGCCGGATTCGCGGTCGAGCCGGTAGTTCCACCACATCTCGACGAACAGTCCCAGCGCGCCGACCAGGCCGACGACCATCGCGATCGCCAGCAGGACGAGGATCGACACCACCAGCGGGATCCCGAGGAACAAGTCCATCACCCAGTCGATCAGGCCCTTCTGCAGCCCCACCCATTCCGAGACCTGCATGAGCCCGCCGCCCGCGGCGAGCCCGAGCGTCGGGGTCAGGAACGACATCGGCGCGTACCGGATCCAGCGCCAGTCCAGCTTCGCGAGTGGCGCGTCCTCGTCGGTCTCAGTGGTTTCGGCGCGACGGAGGAGTTCCGCACGCAGCCGTTCGGCTTCGGCACGCGAGACCGGGTTGAGTTTGAGCCTGCCCTGCCCGCCCGACTCGTGCGACCCGGTGCCGATGGTCACCACGGCGACCCCGAACAGCCGGTGCACCGGGTTCGCCGTCAGGTCGACGTTGCGGATCCGTTCGCGCTGCAGGGATTTCCGCGAGCGGAACACCAGCGTGAACGCCGTCTCCATCCGGTCCGCCGTGACGCGGTACCGCGTGGCCTTCCAGGTGAACAGGTCCACCAGCACGCCACCGCCGACGAGCACCACCGCACCGGCCACGACCCAGGCGAGCGCGACCCAGAACCGCGCACCGCCACCCACGATCGCGGCCGTCGCCGGGATCGCGGCGCCGACGGCGACCCCCGCCAGTGTCACCGCCGTGACGGCGAGCGTCCGCTTGTCGAGTGTGCTCCAGCCCTCGAACTCCGGCGCCGTCATGTCGCGTCCCCCGGCGTCACCTGCGTCGTCTCGGTGAGCTGCTCGGCCAGGCTCGCGGCGAGTTCGTGGTCGAGTCCGCTGATCTTGACCGCGCCGCGTGCCGACGCCGTCGTGACGGTGACGGTCGCGAGCTTGAACACCTGCTGCAGCGGCCCGCGCAGGGTGTCCACGGTCTGGATCCGCGACATCGGCGCGACCCGCCACTCCTGCCAGAAGAACCCCGAACGCGTGTAGACGGCGGTCTCGGTGACCTCCCAGCGGTGCACCTTGAACCACCACAGCGGCATCGCGATCACCCAGGCAAGCCCCAGTACCGCGAGCACCACGGCGGGCATCAGCAGCCAGGACCGCGCGGGCTCGATAAGCAGCCCGAGCACGGCCAGCACGAGCACCGGTGACCCGAAGAACAACGCCCCCTGCGAACGCCACCAGCCGAGCACCCGCCGGTCCAGCGCGTTCCTCGGCGGCCTCAGCCGCACCTTCCCCCGATCGGCTTCCACCGATTTTCACCCCCGACGGTCGTTTACAATGCGATCGCATCGTAATAGCGTGGACAGTAGTGGCAATGCGGTCGCATTGCAAACGCACTCGGCGGAATGGATGGTGAAGGTGCCGAAGCAGGTGGATCACGCCGCGCGCCGCGCGGAGATCGCCGAGGCGCTGACGCGGCTGACGGCCACGCGCGGCCTCGAAGGAGTCAGCCTTCGCCACGTCGCGGCGGAGGCGGGCATGTCGATGGGCCTGGTGCAGCACTACTTCAAGACCAAGGACGAGATGCTGCTGTTCGCCGTCGAGCGCCGCTCGCAGGTGTACGAGGAGCGCCTCAAGGCGAGGCTGGAAGCAGGCGAACTGCCTTCGACACCCAAGGCCATCCTCCGCGCGATCATGATCGAGATCCTGCCGCTCGACGAACGCACCCGCGGCGACTGGCTGATGGGTGTCGCGTTCTTCATCCGCGCGATCTCCGATCCCTCCTTCGCGGCCGCGTACTCCGAGGGCGTCCCCCAGCTGTTCGCACTGTTCGCCGTGCTGATCCGGCAGGGGCAGGAGGCGGGCGATGTCGACAAGTCGGCCGACCCGGAGCACGAATCGGCGATCCTCTGGGCACTCGCCGATTCACAGGGCACCAACATCGTGATGAAGCACCGCACCCCGGCCGAATGCTTGTCCACTGTGGACTATCACCTCGACCGGCTGTTCGGCGCGGGTTCAGCTTCCGCCGGATGAGGACGCCGCCGACGCCCGCACGACGCGCAACTCCCGGAACAGCTTCCGCAGTGCGGGAACCGCGTCCCCGCCCCGTTCGGTCAGCTCCTCGATCCGGTCCTTGTACTGGCGCCTGTCCCGGCCGGGGATGACGTCGCGGAGTTCGACGGCGGCCGCCAGCGCGGTGAGCGCCGCGTCGCTCGCGTCCACATCGGACACCGGCGACGCACCACGCAGCGTGTGATCGACGAGGGCACGCAGCCGCTCGACGACGGCGGGATCCCGCACGATCGGCCGCCGGGACGGGAACAGGCCGAGTGTCCGGCCGGTCTTCAGTTCGATCACGCCCGCCGCGTCGAGCTGGGACTCCAGCGCCTCCAGGGTGCCCCGCGCGTCCTTGCGCACCCACCATTTCCACTTCCGGGGGCTCTCCCCCGCGACCTCGGCGAGCATCTCGTCGAGGACGAGGTCACCGGTCGGCCCCGCGCCGGTCGCCTCGACCCGGCCGTCCGCGTCGGCGACGCGCCCACGCAGCACGAGGTCGGTGATCGCGGCACCGCGGATCAGCAGTCCCGCGCGGTGCCGGTCCCGCAACTTGCCTCCTGCCACGTCGCAGGCGAGCAGATACGCCTTGGCGGGCAACGAAAGTTCGGTCATCGTCAGTGCCTCTCCAGCTTCGGCCAGATCTCGTTCCATGAACCTTGTCTGCCGTCATACCGCCACAGCAGCCCTTCCACCACCGGGGTCACCGTGGCGAAGTACGGTTTGAGCAGCCCCGGATCGAAACCGGCGAACAGCACACTGTCCGCGGTCTCCGGAGGCTTGTCGAAGTACCAATAGCCGCGGTGGCCACTGTAAACGTTCTCGATGCCGTACTGCCGGCCGTAGAACTCGACGGCGGCGGCGAACGGGTAGATCTCGGCGTAGACCGCGGTGCGTGCCCGCTGATCCGGCGGCAGCGCCGCGTAGGTCTCGCCGATCATCTTGGCCAGCTCCTGTTGTGGCAGTTCACCTCCGGCGAAAGCACTGCCGAGGGTGACCGGGCCGAAACTGGTGCGTGTCATCGTCGCCGGATAAATCGGCAGGCCGGCGAGGGTGATCACGGCCGAAAGCACCATCGCCGGCCAAGCCACCAGCCGCCAGCGGGGAACGTG
This sequence comes from Amycolatopsis sp. NPDC051071, assembly GCF_040682875.1. NCBI lineage: Bacteria > Bacillati > Actinomycetota > Actinomycetes > Pseudonocardiales > Pseudonocardiaceae > Amycolatopsis > Amycolatopsis sp. NPDC051071. The sequence goes on from NZ_JBFBBY010000096.1 coordinate 6,624, forward strand.
CTTCACGAACCCCGTCGCCGCGGCCGCGTACGGCAGCGCGAAGACGCTCATCAGATAGTAGGAACGCCCGTGCAGCACCAGGAACGCCACGATGAGCGCGGCTATCGCTACCCCCAGGAAGCGATAGCCGCGAAGTTCACGCGAGGAGATCAACCGGACGAGGCCGTAGACGAACGCGAGCACACCCGCGCCGACGCCCGCCCCGAGCAGCCCCTGCCAGAGAAACGCCCAGGTGCCGGGGAATTCCGCGGTCACGACGTCGTTCATGGTCAGGTACGGCCAGCCGTTGTTCGCCTGCCAGAGCAGGGTCGGCACGGTCACGACGACGGCGATTCCCGCGCCCAGCCACAATTTCGGCCTGCGCACGAGTTCCCTTGGCCCGAGCACGAGCGCGCTGAGCAGCACGAGTGCCCAGAACGCGGGGATGAGGAACTTCGTCTCCAAGGAGATCGCGGTGACCACGCCTGCCCAGATCAGCAACCCGTCACGGCGGGTGCGGACCCAGCGGACGACCAGCCAGACGATCACCGTCCACAGGAACGGGTCGAGGACGTAGGTGCCGATCCAGTGGCTGATGATGATCACCCCGGACGTCGCGGAGAACCCGGCCGCGAGCACCTGCGCGCCGCGTCCACCACCCAGTTCCCTGGCGATCAGCGCGGTGACGACCACCCCCGCCACCGCGGCCAGCGTCATCGGCAGGCGCAGCATCACCAGTGAACCGGGGAACAGCGAGTCCATCACCCCGGCCAGTGCGGGGATCAGCGGCGGCTGGTCGAAGTACCCCCATGCCGGATGCTCGCGGCCCGCGAGCAGGAAGTACATCTCATCGAAGCCGTGCGCGTACCGGCCGCTCGTCGCCAGCAGCGCGGCTCCTGCCAGTCCGGCGACGACGAACACCGGCCATCGGGCGAAGGCCGTCTCCCCCGCTTGTCCTCTTTGGACCGTCTGGGTCGCGTTGCTCATGACCTCCACTCCACTGGAGACGGCACCGGTGGCGAAACCGGTGAAGGAGGTCTCCCGGGTATACGAAAGTTGCGAATCCCAGGCGACCGGGTCCACCGCTGGTTACCGTGAGCCGGTGGAGAAAAGCAGGCCGTTCCGGCCCGGTCCGGTCGACACCTTGTGGCTCACGCTGGCGGCGCTGGCGTTCGCGGGCCTGGACATCACCCTGTACGTGGCCGGAGAACCGACCACCGGCTGGGCCGGTCCGGCGGCGGGCGTCACGATGCAGGTACTGCTCGATCTCTCGGTGATCCTGCTGTTCCGGTTCCCGCGACTGGTCGCGGGCCTGATCATGGCGGTCGCGCTGCTGATGCTCGCCTCCGATTTGTTCGCACCCGGCCTGCTGGTGCCGGAGCGGCAGCTGACGCTGATGACCGTCCCGACGATCACCCCGGTGGTGCTGAGCCAGCTGGCCCGCCGGATCGACCGGCGCTCACTGCTCTGGCTGACCGCGATCCTGGTGATCTGCGCGTCGCGGCCGTGGGACCCGCACTGGAACACCACCCCGTTCGGCCTGCTGAACACGGCGTTGCCGACCTCGATTTCGCTGTACTTCGAGGCACGGCGTCAGTTGCTGCGCTCGCTGCGGGACCGGGCGGACCGCGCCGAACGCGAACAGCATCTGCTCGCCGAACGCGCTCGCACCGAGGAACGGCGGAGGCTGGCCGAGGAGATGCACGACGTCGTCACCCACCGGCTGAGCCTGATGGTGCTGCACGCCGGCGCACTCGGTGTCGTGTCGGCCGACGAGGCGGTGCGGTCTTCGGCCGAGGACATCCGGCGGGAAGGAGCGCTGGCGCTGGACGAACTGCGCGACCTCGTCGGTGTGCTCCGCAACGGCGCGAACGCCGAACCCCGCACGCTCAACGACGGCGCGGCGGGCGATCCGGCGACACTGGTCGCGGAATCGGCGTCGGTGGGCATCCCGACCGAGCTGAAGGTGGACGGCGATCCCGGACGGGTTTCGCCGATAGTCGCGCGGGCGGCGTACCGCGTCGTGCAGGAGGCGCTGACCAACGTCCGCAAACACGCGCCGGGTTCGACCGCGGTCGTCGGGCTCCGCTATCACTCGGACGGTCTCGACGTCACGGTGGAGAACACGCGGGCGGGGGCACCCGTCGATCCGGCGCTGGCGGGCAGCGGGTCCGGCGCGGGGCTCTCCGGGCTGCGGCAGCGCGTCGAACTGATCGGCGGCCGGTTCGACGCGGGCCCGCGAGCGGGCGGCGGCTACCGCGTCGGTGCGATACTGCCCGCCTACGTCCCGACGACGGAAGGAGATGCGTGATCCGGGTGGTCGTCGTCGACGATGAACCGATGGTCTGCGCGCATCTGCGGACGATCCTCGGTTCCGCGGCCGACATCGAGGTCGTGGCGCAGGCACAGGACGGCGCAGAGGCGGTGGAAGCGGTGGTCCGGCACCGGCCGCGGGTGGTGCTGATGGATCTGCGGATGCCCGGCGTCGACGGGCTGACCGCCATCGAGCGGATCGCGAAACTCCCGGAACCACCCGCCGTCGTCGCGCTGACGACGTTCGACGCCGACACCTACGTCATCCGCGCGCTGCGGGCGGGTGCGGCCGGGTTCCTGGTGAAGTCGACGCCACCGGAGGATCTGATCGGCCTCGTCCGGGTCGCCGCAGACGGGCATACCGTGCTCTCCCCCGAAGCCGCGCAACGGCTGGTGGCGATGTCGGCCGACGGACGGCGTCGCGGCGACGACGCGCGCCGGAAGACCGAAGGCCTGACCGAACGGGAGACGGACGTCTTGGCCTGTCTCGGCGAGGGACTGTCCAATGCGGACATCGCCGCGCGACTGCATCTGGCGGAGGCGACGGTGAAGAGTTACGTGTCGCGGATGCTGGTCAAACTGGACTGTGCGAACCGGACCCAGGCGGGTCTGCTGGCGCACGAAGCCGGACTTGTCAAGCGCTGAGTTGCCCGTCGTAGCTCTTGCGGGAGTCGAGGACTTCGCCCATGTGCACGCGGGCCCACTTGTCGAGCATGTCGAGCGGTTCGGCCAGATTGCGGCCGAGCGCGGTCAGCTCGTACTCGACGTGCGGCGGGATCTCCGGGTACGCGGTGCGGGTCAGGATGCCGTCGCGGACCAGGCTGCGCAGCGTCTGGGTGAGGACCTTCTGCGAGATGCCGCGCACACGCTTGCCGATCTCGGTGAACCGGAGCGGGCCGTCGCCGAGCACGCCGACGATCAGCACGGTCCACTGGTCGCCGATGCGGTCGAGCAACGCGCGGGTGGGACAGTCGGGATCGTACGGGTTTCCGAGCACGTGACCTCCTCACTCTCTCCCGGAGAGTAACATGCCTAACGAGAGGGACTGGGCTGCATCAACGCTTCGAACAGCAGGATCAGATGACGGCGGCCACGCTCCCAGCGCGCGTCCAGCTCGGTCTGGTCACGGGTCGCCCAGCTGGCGATGAGGATGCCGCGAACGACGTCCATCGCCGTGTACACCGCGTGCAGGAACTCCGGATGCGCCGAATGGTCGGGAAGCAGCGCCTTGCCGAACTCGACCAGGCTGCTCGTCGCGATCGGCTCGACCACCGCCATCTGCGCGCGCAGCTCCGGGTCGGTGCGTGAAGCCACCCACAGCTCCACGGTCGCCGAAAAAACCGGGCCCTGGTGCATCTCCCACATCAACTGCAACGCGTCCCCGACCGGGTCGGCCGACGCCTTGAGCCGGTCGATCTCCGCCATCGCGACCTCGGTGCGCTTGGCCGCGAGGTGACGGATCGCGGAGGTGACGAGATCGGTCTTGGTCGGGAAATGGTGCACCTGCGCACCGCGGGTCACCCCGGCGCGATCCGCGACGCGGGTGGTCGTGGTGCCCGCGTAGCCGTACTCGACGAGGCAGTCGATCGTCGCGTCGAGCAGCCTGACGCGCATCGCGGCGCTGCGTTCCTCCTGCGTGCGTCGTGGGGCTGCCATGCGCCTACTTTATGGGGCGCCTCGTGAAGCACGCGCCACGAGGCTCTCGACCATCTGCCCGAGGACGCGGCCGAGGAAGCGGCGGAAGAACCAGCCGGTGCCGGGGATCGCGGCGGTGAACGTCGAATGCCAGTGGACGTCGGTGCCACCCAGCGACGGGGTGAGGTCGACGTACGCGCGATAGTCACGGACCGGCAGGCCTTTGTTCAGTGAGTAACCAAAGCGTTTGCCGGGTTCGAGTGCGATGACCTGTTCACAGCTGTTGACCCCTCGGGTGCTGAAGACGCCGACGGCTCCCAGACCGTTCTCGTCGCCCTTCGAGAGCAGGCGGAACGAGCCCATCGGGGACCAGTCGGGCCAGTGCTCGCGGTCTTCGAGGAGTGCGTAGACGGCTTCCGGGCTCGCGCTCGTGTGGCCGTGGACGGAAATGCGCTGGATCTTCGCCATGCGGGCTCCTTCCCCCTTCCGTCCAGGAGTACCACGTCGAGGGGGTCGTGAGTCGCGATTCGACGAGGTGACCGCAAGTAGAGGACTAAACAGGGGTAAGTGGCGGACTTGGCGGCGGCGGACTCGCCAGTGTCCCGGCGCTCCTGGACCGTCCACAAAGGACGCTGTTCGGGGATGCGAGTGTCCGGTTTGAGCAATTCGTGTCGTTTCAAGAGGGGGTCGTGAGTGATAAGGGTCGTTAGGGCCAAAAGTGTCTTGGGTACCTACTGGATTTGGCTGCGGGGCTGATCGTGGGCGAGGTCCGTGAAGGTCTTCTTGCCTACTCCTGAAGGGAGTGAAGGCCTTCAGGGTCGCCGCTGTGGCCCCAGGTGCAGCGGTCGCGCGTGAAGGACTCCTTCCCTCGGCTCAGCCGAGGGAAGGGGGCCTTCACGCGCCGTCGTCGTGGCTGGTGATGTCGACCCAAATCGCTCACGAGAACCTGTACCGCCGAAGCTCCAGTACGTGGCCTGATGACCGCCGTCACAACTCCTTGACCTCCACTTAACTGGAGCTAGCAGGCTGGGTTTCAAGCGGCGTACCGAACGGGTACCGCTGCTGAGGACAGGGTCGTTCCACCTGGGGAGAACGCGGCGCCCCCGGTCGCCGCAAACGGGTGAAGACGACTAAGTTCGTCAATGGAAACTTGTGTCGAAGACAGAAGGAGGGCCAATGGCCCGCTACGAGCTGCCCGAACTCGACTACGACTACGCGGCCCTCGCGCCGCACATCTCGGGTGAGATCAACGAGCTGCACCACAGCAAGCACCACGCGACCTACGTCAAGGGCGCGAACGACACGCTCGACAAGATCGCGGAAGCCCGTGACGCCGGTAACTTCGGTGACATCGTCGGCCTGCAGACCACGCTGGCGTTCCACCTCGCCGGACACGCCAACCACGTCGTGTGGTGGAAGATCCTGTCCCCGGAAGGCGGCGACAAGCCGACCGGCGAGCTGGCCTCCGCGATCGACGAGGCGTTCGGTTCCTTCGACAAGTTCAAGGCGCAGTTCACCGCGGTTGCCACCACGATCCAGGGCAACGGCTGGGCCGCGCTCTCCTGGGACCCGCTCGGCAAGACGCTGATCACCCAGCAGCTGCGCGACCACCACAACAACCTTGTCCTGCCGACCACGCCGATCCTGCTGGTCGACGTCTGGGAGCACGCGTTCTACCTGGACTACAAGAACGTGAAGCCCAAGTACGTCGAGGCCCTCTGGAACATCTTCAACTGGGCCGAGATCTCCAAGCGGTTCGACAACGCCGTCGCCGGTGGCAACGGCCTGCTGCTCGGCTGATCTTTCGCACCACGAAGCGGGGCCCTCCTTCCGGGAGGGCCCCGTTTCTTTGTCCGGCTTGACCTCCAGCGAGGTCGAGGTGTCAGGGTGAACGCATGGACGTCGCCGCATACCTCGATCGCCTCGGACTGGATCGTCCTGCCGTAGCGGACGTCGCCGCGCTGCGGACACTGCAGGAACGTCATCTCGCGGTGGTGCCGTTCGAAAACCTGAGCATCCATCTCGGTGAACCGATCGTCCTCGACGCCGAGGCACTGTTCGACAAGATCGTGCGACGACGCCGCGGCGGCTTCTGTTACGAACTCAACGGTCTTTTCGCCGCGCTGCTGCGAGAACTGGGCTTCGACGCGACCTTGAGGTCCGCGAAGGCCTTCCGTCCGGACGGCACCCTCGGGGCACCGTTCGACCACGCGGCGATCCGCGTCGAACTGGACGAGCCCTGGCTGGCCGACGTCGGCTTCGGCCGGTTCAGCCGGTTCCCGCTGCGGTTGTCCGCCACCGAGGCGCAGGCCGACCCGGACGGGGAGTTCCTGGTCCTCGACGCGCCCTACGGCGACATCGACGTCCTCCTGGACGGCGCCCCCCAGTACCGGATCGAGCAGCGGCCTCGCGAGCTGGACGAGTTCACGCCGATGGCGTGGTGGCAGTCGACGTCGCCGGACGCGCATTTCACCAAAGGGCCGACCTGCTCCCTTCCGGCCAAGCACGGCCGAATCACGCTGGCGGGTGAAAAGTTGATCGTCACCACCCACGGCGTACGCGAGGAAACCAGGCTTTCGGGTGATCAAGAGATCCTGGACGTCTACCGGAAGGAGTTCGGGATCGAACTCGACCGGGTACCGGGACGGCCTTGACCGGATCGGCGGGTTCGTCGACCATGAACCCCCGGCATGAACGAAGCCCCGCCTCCGGGGGTGACCCGGCTGCGGGGCTTCGTCCGTTCCCGAACTGACTGCCGCTCCCACCACGAAGCGGACATGCATGAGGTTAGCCTAACCTCACTAGCCCGGCAAGAGGGTCGGCCGAGAGACGCCGATCTCACCCTTCCGAGTGACGGCAGACTGTTCGGATGAGTCTTCTGAGTGGAAAAGCCGTGGTGATCACCGGCGCTGGACGAGGTCTGGGCAGGGCTTTCGCGCATCATGCCGCCGCACAGGGGGCCGCGGTCGTGGTGAACGACGTGGACGCCGACGTCGCGCAGGTGGTCGCGGACGAGATCCGCGAACGCGGCGGACGCGCCGTCGTCAACGGTCGCTCGGTCGCCGACGCCGAGCACGCCGCCGGACTGATCGAGCAATGCGTCGCCGAGTTCGGCGCGATCGACGGCCTGGTCAACAACGCCGGCGTCAGCTACCGCGCCGATCCCTGGGCCGACGACCCCGCACGGATGCGCGAGGTCGTCGAGGTCAACGTGCTGGGCCCGCTGTTCTGCGGGACCGCGGCGGCGAAGGTGATGTGCGAGCGGGGCGGCGGCGTGATCGTGAACGTGGGCTCCGGCTCGATGATCGGCCAGCGCCGCGCGGCCGCGTACTCGGCGTCCAAGGGCGCTGTCGCGTCCATGACCGCTTCGTGGGCGGCCGACCTGATCGGGTACGGCATCCGGGTCAACGCCGTCGCACCGGTGGCCTGGACCCGGATGGCGCAAAACGACCCGACCGTCGTGCAGACCCCGGAACACACGCCGGAGCGGGTGGCGCCGCTGGTGACCTTCCTGCTCAGCGATCTTTCGGCGGGCGTCACCGGCCAGATCCTCCGGTTCCGCGGCGACATCCTGTGTGTCCTCCGCCAGACCGCGATCAAGGACCCCGTCCTGGAGCGCGCCTCGTGGACGGTCGAGGACATCGCGGACGCAGTGGGCGGCGGCCTGCTGGAGGCCTTGGAACCGCCTCCCTCGGCCAGGTGGAAGTGATCGATTCGGGCCACTGGCCGGCCTTGATCCGCTAGCGTGCGCGCGTGGCTACTTGGGGTGTCAAGAACGTGGTGGCGGGTGTGCTCGTCACCGTGGTCGCCGGGCTCAGCGCGGGGTGCGTCGGAAAGGTCGACACCTACGAAGAGGGACTCGGCCCGAAGGAACTACCCAAGGCGTGGCCGACCGAGAACGGCCACGCACTGCGACCGGTCCCGATGCCGACCGGTGAATTCCTGCTGGCGCTGCCTCCGGAGACCACGGCGCAGGTGCTGTGTCAAGCAGTTCCGGCCGAGCGCTGGACCCAGCTGATGGGCGGCCCGGTCGCACGCGAGGTGGAACACGGCGAGTCGTGCCACGCCGTCGGGCTGGACGACTGGGTACGAATTTCGGTGAACCGGACGGCCGTGACCGGCGGTATGGGCAAGGCCAAGGCAGTGACCATCGCCGGACGGCCCGCGACGCTCGTCGTGGGCGGCGCGCCTTCCGTGGTGGAGGTCAAGCTCTCCGACACCGATGTGCGCGTGCTCCGGATCGAGACCAGCTGGACGCGCGTCCCCCGGCAGGACAACAAGGACGAAGGCCTGCTGCTGGGGCTGACCGAGTCGGTACTCAACGGCGCTTTCAGTCCCGGCCCGAAGCTGCCTGCCGCCGACAAGCGGGACATCATCGAGCGGAAGACCGTCGAGCCGGGCGCGGGCATCCTTGACGCCCCGCTGCCGGAGATCTCGTGGAAACTGTGCACTCAGCTCGGCCGTGCGCTGGGTATTCCCGAGACGGACACGGAGCCCTACAGCGACGGGAAATGCACGGCGACCACTGTGGACGATTCCCCGGTCCGGGTCGAACACACCGCGATCCGCACGGAGCTTCGAGACGCCCCCGTGGCCGGGCGTCCGGCACAGGAGACTTCGGGTGAGTTGAGCGTTCTGTTGACGGACAACGGTTCCGGACAAGGACTTCGGTTTTACTGGAGCGGCGGTTCCAAGACGGCTTTGCGGGAGCTGGCTGAGAAAGTGGTGGCCCCGCTTCTGGGCTCGTGAGTAATTGGGATGGTGGACGAGGTCCGGGCGGTATGAGGCCGGATACGCGAAACCCGGCCCACCCACCGTCCGGAAGGCTGCCGGATTTACTTCGCCGGTGGCCCACCCTCCGGATCCGCCCATCGGGTAAGCCGGTTCACCGGACAGCGGCGCCGCGACGGGCTAGTTTCACCCCGTGACCACCGGCAACGACTACCGCGAGATCGCACGCAAGACCGACCGTCCGATGTGGATCTGGGCGGGTTGCGCGCTGACAAGTGTCCTGCTGCTGCTCGGCGTGGGCACCGTCGTCGCGATCACCCTGCTGAACAAGGACGACCCCGGCACCGAAGCCGAACTGCCGGCGGTCTGGCCGTCCAGCTCCGGACAAGCACTCCGCGAGGTGCCGATGCCGACGGGTGAGATGGTGGCCGCGCTGACGGGTGACACCGGGGCGCAGGTGCTGTGTCAGGTGATCCCGGAGCAGCGCTGGGAGGAGATCCTCGGCGGCCGGACGCTGCGCGAGGTCACGGGAGCCTGCCACGCGGTCACCGCCCAGCTCGACATCAGCGCCCAGATGATCGCCGCGTTACCCGAAGACACGAGCCGCGGTCTGCCGACGAGGACCACCGTCGCCGGAAAGAACGCGGTCGTCGCCACCGACAAGGGTGGCACCACACTGAGCGTCGAGCTGGTGGACGTCGCCCCGCACAACGGCGCCTCGCCGGTGCTCAACGTCGCCGTCCGCACCGGGATCGCCCGAGAAATCGAAACCGAACCGAAGGCGAGAGCGCTCGCCGAGGCGTTGATCGCCGGCGCGACGCCGCCCGGGCCGAAGTTGCCGAAAATCGGCGAGGACGGCGAGATCCCGCTCGAAAAAACCGAACCCGGCCCGATCAAGGACCAGCCGCTCCCGGTGATCTCCTGGCTGCTGTGCGCCGAACTCGGCCGCGCGCTCGGCGTCCCGGCCGACACCGCCAAGCCCACCTTCTTCGCCGCGTGCGCGCTGAACGGCGTGACCGCGGACTACGGCGAGTTTTCTTCGGACGTCCAGCCGACCACGTCCATCGCGGGACTCCCCGCGCAAGTCACCGAAGGCGCGGTCGTCGTGCAGCTGACGAGCGATCGTCGCGGGGAGACGTTGAAGTTCAAGGGAACCGGCGACCTCACAACCCTCGTGGAGAAGGCCGTGCCGCCACTACTCGGTCGCTAGGGCGTGTCTGGCCCTAGGCCCGGTAATTCGACTGGAGGTCGCCCAGGAGAGTCTCGTACGCCGTCCGGTCGAAACGGGCCATGGCGGACCGGTATTCCTCCTGATCAGGATCGAACGGCTCGTAGTCGACCTGCCAGCCGAAAGCCCGCCACTCGACACTGTCGTCGCTGAAGACGACCTCGACGCTGTAGGCGCCGCAACCGAGGTCACCGCACAGCGGGCACATCAGCAGCGCGACCCTTCCGTCGTCGAAATGACCCGGCAAGTGGCCCAGCAGCCGCGAAAGCGTCTCGACAGCCGACTCACGCCACACGTCGTCGTCCAGGAAAAGCGGCGTCTGGTGCTGGGTGGAGACCGTCGAACGCAGGGCGACGCCGTCAATCGTCCAGTCCAGGAACCTGGCCTCGCCGTCGTTCCACGTCGTCACCGAGGGCTCGACGCCCAGTTTGTTCACACTCGCTCCCGTTTCAGCACGCGCAGCCCGTTGCCGAACCGCCGCACCGGCAGGCTCACCCCGCCGCGCCGGATCAGCACGACGGCGCACACTACCGCGGCGAGCGCCGAGATCGCGCCACCGATGTAGAACGGCGAGCGGCCGCCGAAAGCGTCGGCCATCCAGCCGGTCATCGGGCCGCCGATGGGGTTGCCGCCGATCAGGACCAGGACGTACAGGCCCATCACGCGGCCACGCATCTCCGGGCTGACCGCGGTCTGCACCAGCGCGTTCGCCGTGTTCAGAAACGTGATCGTGGCGTAGCCGAGCGGGATCAGCGCGAGGCCGAAAGTCAGGTACGTCGGCATGAACGCGGTGATCACCTCGAACGCGCCGAGCAGGAACGCCGAGATCAGCAGCAACCGCACCCGCGGACCGCCCCGGGTGTTGCGGCGTGCCGACATCAGCGCGCCGGTGAAAGTGCCGACGGCGACCAGCGTCGAGAGAAGGCCGTAGCCGTCCGCGTTGGTGTGGAAGACGTTCGCCGCGACGATCGGCAGTGAAGTGAAGTACGTGATGCCGAAGGTGCTCACGAAGAACACCAGCACCATCACCGTCATCAGGTCGCTGCGCCGCCGGACGTACCGCAGCCCTTCGACCAGCTGCCCCTTCTCACGCGGGATGACGGGGCCGCGAAAGAGTTTGTCCGGGTTCATCATCATCAGCGCGGCGATGACGGCCCCGGTGCTCAGCGCGTTCGCCATGAACAGCCAGCCGGTGCCGACCCACGTGATCGCGAAACCCGCGATCGCCGGGCCGACGATACGCGCCATGTTGAAGATCGAGGAGTTCAGCGCGACGGCGTTGGTGACCTTGTCCCTGCCGACCATCTCGGCGACGAACGACTGCCGCGCGGGCACTTCCAGCGACGCCGTACAGCCCAGCGTGAAGCAGAGGAGGTAAACGTGCCAGAGCGCCGCGATCCCGCTCAGGTCGAGCGCGCCGAGGACGATCGCCTGTGCCAGCACGGCGAACTGGATACCGATCAGCAGCCGCCGCTTGTCGACGCGGTCGGCCAGCACCCCGGCCCACAGCGAGAGGAACAGCGTCGGCACGAACTGCAGTGCGACGGCGATGCCCAGCGCGATCGGGTTGTTGCCGCTGAGGGTGAACACCAGCCAGTCCTGGGCGATGCGCTGCATCCAGGTGCCGATATTCGAGATGACCTGGCCGGTGAAGAACAGCCGGTAGTTTCGCACCTTCAGCGAGGAGAACATGCTCGCGCGCGGCTTCTCGCGGTCCGGCGTGGGTGGCGGTGGAGCGGGTACCCGGGTAACGGTGGTCTTCGAAGGACACTGTGTTTCGTTACCCGTGGTCGTCACCGCTGTTAGTTCCCCGCCATCCTGTCGATGATCTCGGCGGCGCGAGAAAGCACTTCGCGTTCCTCGGTGCTCAACTCCGCCAGTTGCTTGTCCAGCCAGATCTCCCGCGCGGTGATCTGCTCGATCACGTACGACCGGCCACGGTCCGACAGTTCGACGATGGCCTGACGGCCGTCCGTCGGATGCGGCCTGCGCTCGACGTAATCCATGTCCTCGAGGGCGGCGATCACCCTCGTCATCGACGGGGGCTGCACGCCTTCTTTCGCGGCGAGCTGGCCAGGGGTCAGCGCACCGCATTTGTGCAACGTGGACAGCGCGGACACCTGTGTCAGCGAGATGCCGTCACCGGCGCGCTGTGCCCGTAGCCGGCGATTGAGCCGCACCACCGCGAGACGCAAGCGGCTCGCCAATGAGCGCTCGTGGGTGTCTCCGGACATATAGTTAGCATACCTCACGATCGGATCACTGGCCCGTGAGATCGACCACGGGCGACGAAACCGCAGGTCAGCTGAACGCGGCCTGGATCGGGCCGACGGCGAAGTAGGCCAAGAACAGCACCGCGATGCCCCACATAAGCGGGTGGATGCCCTTCGCCTTGCCGGTGACCGCGCGGAGGACGACGAAGCTGACGAACCCGGCGCCGATGCCGTTCGCGATCGAGTAGGTGAACGGCATGATCACGATCGTCAGGAACGCGGGCAGCGCGACGGTGAAGTCCGAGAAGTCGATCTCCTTGATCTGGCTCATCATCAGCGCGCCGACGACGACCAGTGCCGGAGCCGCGGCTTCGACCGGGACGACCTGGTACAGCGGCGTCAGGAACATCGCCGCGATGAAGAGCACGCCGGTGACGACGTTCGCGAGCCCGGTCCTGGCGCCCTCGGCGATCCCGGACGCGGACTCGACGTAGACGGTGTTCGAACTCGACGACGCGAGGCCACCCGCCGCCCCCGCGAGACCGTCGACGAACAGGGCCTTGCCGACGTTCGGGAGTTTGCCGTCCGGCGGGAGGAGGTTCGCCTCCTTCGCCAGCCCGGTCATCGAACCCATGGTGTCGAAGAAGTCCGCGAGCACCAGGGTGAACACCAGCAGGACGACGGTGATGATCGGCAGCCGTGTCCAGGCGCCGAAGGAGATGTCGCCGACCAATGAGAGATCCGGCAGGCCGAGGACCTGGTCGGGCAGTGCCGGGTAGCCGAGGTTCCAGCCCTGCGGGTTGACGCCCTTCGACGGGCCGACCTTCGTGATCGCCTCGACGACGATCGCCAGCACGGTCGAGGCGAGCACGCCGATCAGGATCGCGCCCTTGACCCGTTTGGCGACCAGGATGCCGGTGACCAGCAGACCGACCACGAACACCACGGTCGGCCAGGACGCGATCGAGCCGTTGATGCCGAGCCCGACCGGCACGGTGGTCTTCGCGTCGTCCGGCACGCGCCGGACGAATCCGGCGTCGACCAGGCCGATCAGGCAGATGAAGAGGCCGATCCCGACCGCGATGGCCGATTTGAGCGGCGGCGGGACGGCGTTGAACACCGCCGTCCGGATCCCGGCGAAGACCAGCAGGACGATGACCAGTCCCTCGATCACCACCAGACCCATCGCCTCCGGCCAGGTCATCTGCGAGGCGAAGGTGACCGCGATGAGGCTGTTGATTCCGAGTCCGGTGGCGATCGCGAACGGGTAGTTCGCGACCAGCCCCATGATGATGGTCAGCACCCCGGCGACCAGCGCGGTCACCGCGGCGACTTGCGGGACCGGGAGGATGGCGCCGACGACGTCCTTGTGCGCGCCGGCGTCGGAAGCGGAGAAGCTGCCGATGATCAGCGGGTTCAGTACCACGATGTAGGCCATCGTGAAGAAGGTGACGATCCCGCCGCGGACCTCACGTCCCGGTGTCGAGCCGCGCTCGCTGATCTTGAAATACCGGTCCAGTGTGGACCGGGTGCGCTGCTCCGCCATCGCATACCATCCTTCGCCCGTTGCCGGGTACCCTTCCCCACGTGGGCGAATCGATCAATTCCGGGGAAGTAAACGGTTCATTGCGGCCAACGCCGGAGCTGCCGAAGCGGCTGACCGACCTGACGCCGGTGGTGATCGTAGGTACCTCGCTCTGGGCGGTCGCGACCGTGGTCCTGTTCTTGGTGACCGACGGCCTCTGGGTACAGACGTCGTTGTCCGGCCTCGTGCTCGGCTTCATCGGCCTCGCGATCATCGCGTGGCAGCGCGCCGCCGCCCGGCGCGGCTCGAAAGGCGCCCAACGCCTGTGACCCCACTATGCGTTTAGTCCTCTGGTTGCGGTCCTTGCGCGTGCAAGTACCGCAACCAGAGGACTAAACGCGTCAGTTGAGGAGTGCGGCGGGCGAGGGGTCTTCGAGCAGGGCCGTGAGGACGTGCCGGTCCGGCCAGCGGTCCGTGGCCCAGGCGAAGGCCCGCGCGAGGCCTTCCGGGGTGTCGGCGGCGTGCAGCCTGCCGTCGGACCACCAGGCGACCTCGTGCTCGGCGCCTTCGAAGGCCACCGTCAGCGTCTCGTGCAGCAGCATGCCGCCGTCGGGCAGCTCGACACCCAGCTGATCGGCGGCCAGCCGGAGCGCGGAAAGCTCCGTCCACGGCACGTACTCGCCGTCGTCGGTGACCTTGGCGTCGAGACCACTCGCCACCGGCAGGTCCAGCAGCTCCGCCAGCGCGACGGCACCGCTCGCCGCGACGACCATCCGGTCCGGCGCCAGCACGGCGGCGAACCACGGGACGTCGAGTACGACGGCGTTCCCGGCGTCGACGGCAGAACCGTCCGCGACCCGGACCCGTTCGGGCACGTCGACGTCCACTCCTGCCGCACTGAGCACGGCATGCGCACGGGACGCGAGCCCGGGGCTCACTGTCCGTTCGGGATCACCCAGCCGCTCCAGGAGATCTTCGACGTCTTCGGCGTCTGTTCCCAGCTTCGTCCGCACTCCGGCGGCGAGCAGGATTTCCTTGCTCAGCCCCGAATCCGGGACAACGTCGTAAAGCCCGGTGAGCGTGGCGGCTTCGGGCATGCGCCAGTCGAGCGGCGCGTGGCCGTCCAGCAACGCGTACCGCGCGAGCCACCAGCCGGTGTGCCCACCCGGTTCGGTGAGCGCGCGCCAGGTCTCCGGACGAGCGGCGAGCAGGCGCAGTGCCTCGGGCCAGGCGTCGTCGGCGACCAGGTCGAGATCGCGTACGGCGAGCACCCGTGACGGCGGGCGTTCCCGCGCGTCCCACCAGTCGTGTTCGTCGGGCAGGCCGTGCACTGGCTCCAGCGGGTCGTCGTCGGCGATGATGGCGAACGAATCGAGGACGCCGACCGCGACGAGCGTTTCCGACGGCCAGTCTTCGGCGAATTCCTCGTCCAGTACGGACATCGGGCCGTCTTCTTCGAACACTTCGGGGTCGAAGACGTCGCCCAGCGGCGAATTCGGCAGGATCAGCTCGTCCGCGCGCCGCCAGCCGTCCTCGCTCGGAAGCGCCAGCGCGCCCGCCCACTCGGGGGCTTCGTCACCGACCTCGGCGATCAAGCGGAGCACCGCGCCCGCCAGCGAGACACCGTCCAAACCGGACTGGACGTCCTCGACGCTGCGCTCGACGGCGGCGGCCAACGCGTCGGCTTCGAGCAGGTCGCCCGCCTCAGCGTGCCTGGCGCCCAAGCGTTCCAGCAGCGGATGCGCCGCGACCGGATGCACCAGCCGTAACCCGATGATGTCCACATCGGACAGAAGTTCGAGCAGTTCCGCCGAGCCGCCGACCAGCAGCGCGTCCCGGACACCGGGCAGCGTGCGGCCGTCCGACATCGGCACCGGCAGGGCGCCGAGGTCGTCCTTGGTGAGGTCGTGCGCTTCGAGCGCCGGAAGCAACACATCGTAGAGCGAACGCCACCACGACGGCTCACGCTGGACGCCGGTCAGCAGTTCGACGGCCTCGGCCGGCGAAAGCGACCGTGCTCCGACGGCACGAAGGTCCACACCGGACAGTGACAACAGCCCGGGCACCAAATCCGCCAGCAGGGGCGCCAACCCCGGCACATCCACTGACAGGACACGTGCCCGACGCCCCGGCAAGTCGTCACCTTCTTGCGCGGGAAGCCACGGCGAGTCGGTGAGATTCTCCAGGATGGCCTCGCGCAGCGTTCCGTCCACAGTGGAACGTGGGAAGTCCGCGCCTGGCACGAGTGCGAGACGTTCCTTGGCAGGCAAGGAACAGACGAGGTCGACGTACTCACGCGCGGCGTTCTTGAGCGCGGCTGTCAGCTCCGGCCCCGGCAGTGCACGCCGTCGTGACGGCTCGATCGGCAACGTCGCGATCAGCCGCGCGGGCAGGGAAAGTTCGTCGTCGGTCGGCGTCGGGGCGTGCAGGACGTCGTCGCCGAGCGGGCGCGGTGAACCGGATCCGTCCAGCGGAACCGCCCAGACGACGTCGCCGCGATGAACCTGCCAGTGCTCGGCCGTCCCGTCCGGCGAAGAAAGCTGGACGACGCCGTCGCCGACATCGGTGCGACGCCAGACACCGCCTTCGATCTCGACACTTTCCAGCCAGGACAAGGTGAGCAGGAGATCGCCGATGTCGCTCGCCAGCTCCGCCAGCAACGCGGGGAGGTCGACGCCCTCACGCACCGGAAGCCGGACCTCGGTGGTGAAACCCTCGGGCACGGGTGGTTCGCCGTCCGAGACCGGCCAGGGAAGACGGAGGACGGGAACGTCACCGGTGCGCGCGGCTTCGGCTCGCGTCCGTTCCGCGGAGAACGCGACCCCGCCGGTCACCGAAACGATCCGCGGCTCGGCGGAAACCGTGAGCACGGCGGCGAAACCGACGCCGAACCGGCCGACGGTCTCGTCACCCTTGCCGGAAGCACGCAGGGAAGCGAGTGATTCGACGCCGCGCGCGTCCAGCGGCGCGCCCGTATTGGCGAACCACAGTTCACCGTCCACAACGGACACCCGGAGCCTGCCGCGTTCGCCTGCCGCCAGCGCGGCGTCGGCGGCGTTCTGCGCCAGCTCGACGAACAGCCGGTCACGGTAGCCACCGACCCGGAGATCGTTCTCCGTGTTGGTGTCTTCGGTGAACCGCGTCGGCGAATCCGCCCAGGCACGCAGGACGGCGGCACGCAGCCGCTCGGTGCCGAAGGGGTCAGTGCTCACTGGTGGTTTCGGTGGCCTCGGTCTTCGGCTCGTCGGTCTTCGTCTCGTCGGCCGGGACAACCGTCTCCGGCTCGACCTCGGGCTGGACCTCGGCGGTCTCGGGCACCTCGGCGACCGGGGCCTCGGACTCGTCGACGACAGTGGCTTCGGCCGTCTCGGCGGTGTCGGCCTCAGCGGTCTCGATCTCGGCGGTCTCGATCTCGGCGATCTCGGCCGGGGTTTCCGCGGGAGGCTCCACGGCCGCGTCCAGCTCGGCCTCGTATTCGAGCAGCGAGTCGTCGTAGACCAGTTCCGCGACCGGCACCGACGAGGTCACCTCGACCTCGATCTCGGAATGCGCGCCGCAGCCGTACGCGACGTCGACGACGTGGCCGTCCGCCGGGGAGATGTCGTTGGTGCACGCGCCGAAGGCCGCGCTGAGCGACCCGGCGAGCGGCACGAAGAAACCACAGCTGCCGCAGACGTCCGGCGCGCTGCGCGCCATATCCGACCGCGGGCCGAACTCGCCGTCGTGCCAGCGGGCGGCGGCGTCGAGCCTGCCGTGGCGGGAGAGCACGTGGACCCGGCCGAGCCCGGTCTCCTTGGCGACCTCTTCGACCGCGGGGTCGTCGGACGCC
Organism: Amycolatopsis sp. NPDC051071; assembly: GCF_040682875.1. NCBI lineage: Bacteria > Bacillati > Actinomycetota > Actinomycetes > Pseudonocardiales > Pseudonocardiaceae > Amycolatopsis > Amycolatopsis sp. NPDC051071. The sequence continues at coordinate 24,077 of NZ_JBFBBY010000096.1, forward strand.
AGGTACGCGGGAGCGAGCCGCGGGTCGTCCTTCTCCACCGGGAAGATGTCGCCGACGCCGAGGTCACCGGCCTGCACGCGGCGATCCCACGGGACCCACGCCGGCGCGACCCGCGCGTTCGGACCCGGGATGAGCACGACCTCGCTGATCGTGATCGGCTCTTCCTCGCCGGCGAGCGCGACCGTCACCGACCAGCGCCAGCCGCGATAACCCATCACGGTCGCCTCGAACAGGTGACTCGCGGAAACCGCGTCCTCCCGGTCGACGCCGACGTGCGCGCCGACCTGATCGGCACCGGCGTCCGCCAGCACCGCGGTGCGGGCGAGTTCGACCGCCTCGGCGAGTTTGCGCTGGATAGAGCCGTCGTCCAGGGTCAACAGCAGGGTCATGCCCCCATTCTGCCGCACGCGGTCCAGCGGTCCGTGTCAGGCTGTCCGCGTGCGCACGCTGATGACCACATCGCTTCTGCTGGCAGCCCTCCTCGGTGGCTGCGCCGCCCCGCCGGTGAGCGACGCCGCCCCGCCCTCGCCCGCGAAACTCAAGGTGCGGGTGCTCTCGACCCTGCCGCACGACCCGGACGCCTTCACCCAGGGCCTCGAGTTCGCCGGGGAGACGCTGTACGAGGGGACCGGTCTCGTCGGGAAGTCGTCGTTGCGGGCCGGTCCCGCCGGTGCGACGCCGACGGTGAGGGCGGAATTGCCGGGCCTGTTCGGCGAAGGCATCACCGTGCTCGGGCCGACGGTCTGGCAGATCACCTGGCAGGACGGCGTGGCGATCGAGCGCGACGCGAAGACGCTCGCCGAACGCGGGCGCGTCGGCTACACCGGCGAAGGCTGGGGCCTGTGCCATCGGGAGGGCACCGGGCAGCTGGTGATGAGCGACGGCTCGTCGAAGCTGACCTTCCGCGACCCCGTGTCCTTCGCGCCCACCGGCAGCGTCGAGGTCGGCCGCGATCGGCTGAACGAGCTGGAGTGCGTGGGCGACTCGGTGTACGCGAACGTCTGGCAGACGGACAAGATCCTGCGGATCGACGCCGCGTCCGGGCGGGTCACCGGCGAAATCGACGCGTCCGGGCTCCTCACCCCCGAGGAGCGGCGCTCCACAGACGTCCTCAACGGCATCGCCGCGGTGCCGGGGACGGACGAATTCCTCGTCACCGGCAAGCTCTGGCCCAAGATGTTCCGGGTGAAGTTCGTCGCCGCTTAGGGGCAATCCTGCGAAGCGCAGCTTCTCCGTTGAGGGTGGTGGCGGGGGCATGGATGGAGAAAGCAGTGGTAAGCGCGCGCGGCGGTCCCCGCGTAAGGCAGGATTGAAGGGTGGGAATCTTCGGCTCGAACTCTGGACCCGACGGCACGCGTAACGGCCGGCCGGGCAAGGAGCGCGGCCGTAAGAGCAAGCGCAAGTGGACGCCGGAGCCCGGCTCCGCGCAGGCGCGCACCTGGTCCGCGCCGCCGCCGACCAGGGTCGATCAGCAGCCTGTCCCGCCGCGCGCGGCCCGGCCACAGCCGGAGTACCACCCGCAGACGCCGCCCCACCACCAGCACGAATACCAGCCGCATCCGGCCGGACCGACCGCCGACGAGGCCCGCACCGGCGCGATCCCGATGGGGCATCACCAGCCACCACCGCCCCGGACTCCGCCGCAGACGCCTCCCCGTGGCGCGCGGCCGTACCCGGACCCTTCGCAGCGGCAGACCGAACCCGTCCGGCGTCGTCCCGGCGGGTTCTACGACGATCAGCCGCCGGGCAGCGGCGAGTACGAGCACTACGACACCGGCGGTTACGCGGGTGAACCGCGGGTCGCCGAGGAACAGCCGCAGGAGCATCCGACGACCACCGCGGTCCCGCCGCGCGCGGGCTCGATGCCGAAGCTGCCGAAGAAGATCACCGTCACCCGTGTCGCGGCGATGCGCAGCCGTCAGCTCACCGGGCAGGCCGTCGGCGCGTTCCAGCGCGCGACGAAGGCGGACGGCGCCGACAAGTCGGGCCTAACTTCGCTGACGTACGCGGTGATGCTGAACTACGCCAGCGACGCCGCGATGGCGATCGCGCTGGCCAACACGCTGTTCTTCGCCGCCACCAGCGGCGAGAGCAAGGGCAAGGTCGCGCTCTACCTGCTCATCACGATCGCCCCGTTCGCACTGGTCGCGCCGGTGATCGGGCCGGCGCTGGACAAGATCCAGCGCGGACGGCGGCTCGCCATGTGCGTGTCCTCCGCCGGTCAGGCGCTGATGGCCATCGTGATGGCACTGCATTTCGACGACTGGCTGCTGTACCCGGCGGCACTCGGGATGATGGTGCTCTCGAAGTCGTTCACCGTGCTCAAAGCCGCCATGACGCCACGGGTGCTGCCACCCGAGATCACCCTTTCGAAGACCAATGCCCGGCTGACCGTGTTTGGACTGGTCGCCGCCGGCACGTTCGGCGCGTTGGCGAGCGGGTTCAATGCGATCTGGGGTTCACAGGGCGCGCTGTGGTTCACCATGGTGATCTGCGTCGCGGCCGCTGTGCAGTCGATGCGCATCCCGTCGTGGGTCGAGAAGACCGAGGGCGAGGTGCCCGCGTCGCTGTCCGCACATCCGGAACGGCGGGTGAAGAAGCAGCGGCAGCCGATGGGGCGGCAGATCGTCATCTCGTTGTGGGGCAACGGCACCGTCCGCGTGCTGACCGGGTTCCTGATGATGTTCTCCGCGTTCGCGGTGAAGGCACAGACCGAGGGCAGCGGGCAGAGCCCGTTCAACCAGTTGCTGCTGCTCGGCATCATCGGTGCCGCGGCGGGCGTCGGCGGTTTCGCCGGGAACGCGCTCGGCTCGCGGCTGCATTTCGGCAAACCGGACCAGGTGATCCTGGCCTGTGTCGGGGCTTGCCTCGGCATGTCGGTCATCGCCACCGTGGTGGCCGGGCTGGCGACGGCGGCGATCGTCGCACTGGTCGGCGCGACCGCGAGCGCGCTGGCGAAGATCAGCCTCGACGCCGTCATCCAGGAAGACCTGCCGGAGGAATCACGCGCTTCGGCGTTCGGGCGGTCCGAGACCGTGCTGCAGATGGCCTGGTGCTTCGGCGGTGCCGTCGGCCTGCTGCTTCCGCCGACGTACTGGATCGGGTTCCTTGTGCTGTCGATCCTGCTGGCCTTCGGGTTCACGCAGACGTTCATGGTCCGGCGTGGCACCTCGCTGATCCCCGGCCTCGGCGGCGACCGGCCGCTGCGCCCGGACCCGACCAGCGAATCGCCGGTGCCCTCGCCAGGCCGGTGACTCCCGGTGGCGGCCGGGCTCGTAATCTTCACCGTATGCGGCGACTTCGTATCTTGGCCCTGCTCGCGGCGGGTGGTTTCGTGGTGGCCGGTTGCTCGGCCCCCGGCCCCGAAGAGGTGACCTTCTTCGCCGACGGGAAGACGGTGAACGTCCTCCCGCTGGCGTCCTGTGACGTGAAGAGCGCCCAGTGCACGACCAAACCCGACGCCGCGGGCAAGCTGCGTGTCCGGCCGGGGAAGCCGGTGCAGATCTCGGTGCCGGGCGGGATCGCCGAAACGCCGTGGAAGGTCACCGTGCAGTACGTGAACGCCAAGGGCGAGCCGCAGGAACTGAAGCAGGACATCATCACGTCGCTGGACCGGTTCGCCTACACGGTGACCACGCCCCGGCCCGACGACCAGCTCCTCGTCGTCGAGGTGGCGCAGGCTTCGGTGATCAGCCAGACCGGACGTCCGGAGGACGCGGAGGCGGTCACGACCGCTATCTGGTCGCTGCAGGTCGAACCGGCCGCCATCTGAGCCCGCTCACGGTGGTCGTGAGGCATTCGCTTGATGTACTCCTTGAGGGACCCTGGGTCCCTCACCGGCTCGGACCAGCACCTCAAGTCCCAACCACCCCACCAGTCACCACGGCGGCGCGTGAAGGACCCCTTCCCTCGGCTCAGCCGAGGAAACTCGACCTTCACACCTTCCCCCAGTACATGAAGGCCCCCTTCCTGTACCTAGGCGCAAGGAAGGCCCCCTTCCTGTACTTAGGCGTACATGAACCACCCCACCAGTCACCACGACAGCGCGTGAAGGCCCCCTTCCCTCGGCTCAGCCGAGGAAACTCGACCTTCACACCTTCCCCAAGTACATGAAGGCCCCCTTCCTGTACCTAGGCGCAAGGAAGGGGGCCTTCATGTACTTCAGGCGGAAGCCGTCGATCAGGGATCGAGGTCCCTGGCGACCGCGCGCATGATCTCGGCGACCTGCTTGGTGTGCTTCCGGTCCGGGTAGCGGTCGCGCCGCAGGTCCGGCTGCACCTTGAGTTCGAGCAGCTTGATCATGTCCTCGATGAGCCCGTGCAGCTCCTCGGCGGGACGGCGGCGCGCCTCGGCGATTGAGGGCGGCGGGTCCAGCAACCGGACGGAGAGCGCTTGCGGGCCGCGGCGGCCGTCGGCGACACCGAACTCGAGGCGCTGCCCTGCCTTGAGCCCTTCGACGCCCTGCGGCAGCGCGGCTTTGCGGATGTAGACGTCGGCGCCCCCATCCTGGGTGACGAAACCGAAACCCTTTTCCGCGTCGTACCACTTGACCTTGCCGGTCGGCACTTCCCTCACCCATTCCTTTGCTGTCCCGCTCACAACGAACGCGCCCGGGGGCGTACCCAGGGCGCGCGTCCGCTAAGCCTATCTCGACACATGCCCTGTGGAGAAGCGGATACCGGCGGTTACCCTCTGTCTCATGGAGACCGCAGTAAAGGAGGCCGCCGTGGCCGTCCCCGAAAAGCCCGGCAAGCCGATCCTCATGCGGGTGGGCATCGGCCTGTTCGCGATCGGCATCCTCGCCGTCACGGCCGTGTTCATCCTGTTCGCGGCCGGTCTGGAGAACCTGCCGGTATGGCTGTCCGCCGCGGCCGGTGTGATCACCCCGCTGGGTCTGGCACTCGGCCTGATCGCCCTGGTTCGCGAAGCTCGCCGAAAGAGCTGAACCACGCCGGGAACTCGGTCAACGAGTCGAACACCACTTCGGCGCCCTCCGCCAGCAGTTCGGCGCGGTCGCACGGACCCGTCGTGACCCCGACGGGCACCGCGCCCGCCGCCAGCGCGCCGCGGATGTCGCCGAGGTGGTCCCCGACGTAGGCGACGGCGCCGTGCGCGGTGAGCGCGGCGGCCTTCTGCGTCGACCACAACTCCCCGACCAGGACGTCGACCTCGAAACCGAGGGCGTCCAGGTGGAGTTTCGCGTTGGGCCCGAACTTGCCGGTGACGACCACCGTGCGCCCGCCCGCCTCGCGGACCGCGTGCAGTGCTTCGGCCGCGCCGGGCAGCGCGACCGTCACCGGCACGACGGTCTCCGGGTACATCGCGCGGAAGCGCGTCACCAGTTCCGGGATGCGCTCCTCCGGCGCCCCGAAGCCGCGCAGGCTGGCGTCCAGCGGCGGGCCGAGGTTGGCCGCGAAGAACTCGCCGTCCAGCGGCAAGCCGGACTCTTCGCCGAGCGCGTTCATCACCGCGACCATGCCTGGCCGCGGATCGATCAGTGTCATGTCGAGGTCGAACCCCACGGTGATGCCCACGCGAGTCACGTTAGCCGCCGTCACCGACTGATTTACATCGGCTGGACATCCGTCAACTCCTTTGACATGGGTGGATTCTGTGTCAAGCTGGGGAGTGTGGGCGAGATCACGAGTTTCTCCGATCGGACCAAGGCCTCTCTGCGGGAGTCCCTGCTCGACGCCGCCACCGAGCTGCTCCCGGAGCGTGGCTACGCGGCGTTGCGGATGGCGGACGTGGCCGCACTGGCCGGGGTGAGCAGGCAAACCGTCTACAACGAGTTCGGCAACAAGGCGGCGCTGGCCCAGGCCGTCGTGCTGCGGACGACGGCGGAGTTCCTGGAGGGCATCCGGCTGCGCTTCGAGCACGCGGAGGACCTCCTCGACGGGATCCACGGGGCGGTCGTCTACACGATCGCGCACGCCCGCGAGAACCGGCTGGTCGCCGCCGCGCTGGGTACCGAAACACCGGGGACCGAAGCGGGCGAAGACCTCCTTCCGTTGCTCACCACCAAGGGCGAGCCGATCCTGGCCGCCGCCATCGAGATCGCGGCCGGGCAATACCGCGAGTTCGAGCCGTCGCTTTCGGCTCGCTCCGCCGCGCTGCTGGCGGAGACCGTCGTGCGGCTTTCCCTGTCCCATCTCGTCATGCCGTCGCATACGGCCGACGAGGCGGCGGCCTCCGTTGTCGCCGTGCTGGCGCCCGCCATCCGGGCGCTGACCACCGATTCGAAGGGGACACGATGACCGATACGCTTTCCGAGCTGCGGACCGGTTTTTCCTCACTGCGCAAGGGCGGGCTGAACTGGGACTCGTTCCCGCTGCGGCTGTTCGCCAAGGGCAACAAGAAGTTCTGGAACCCCGCCGACATCGACTTCTCCCGTGAACGCGAAGGCTGGGACAGCCTCAACCCGGAACAGCAGCGGTCGACGACGTACCTGGTCGCCCAGTTCATCGCGGGCGAAGAGGCGGTCACCGAGGACATCCAGCCGTTCATGCGGGCGATGTCCGCGACCGGCCGGTTCGGCGACGAGATGTACCTGACACAGTTCTGTTTCGAAGAGGCCAAGCACACCGAAGTGTTCCGCCGCTGGATGGACGCCGTCGGGCTGACCCAGGACCTGCATCCGTACGTCGCGGAGAATCCCCACTACCGCAAGCTTTTCTACGAAGAGCTGCCACAGTCGCTGCGGGCACTGGAGGACGATCCCAGTCCGCTCAACCAGATCCGCGCGAGCGTCACCTACAACCACGTCATCGAAGGCAGTCTCGCGCTCACCGGATACTACTCGTGGCAGCTGATCTGCACACAGCACGACATCCTGCCCGGCATGCAGGAACTGGTGCGCCGCATCGGTGACGACGAACGCCGTCACATGGCGTGGGGCACCTTCACCTGCCGCCGTCACGTCGCCGCGGACGACTCGCTGTGGGACGCGGTGCAGCAGCGGATGGGTGAACTGCTCCCCCACGCGCTCAACATGATCCAGTGGGTGCAGGACCAGTTCGAGGAGATCCCGTTCGACAACGATCCGCAGGAGATCATCCAGTACGCGGCGGACCGGGCGCAGCGGCGGCTGGGTGCGATCGAGTCCGCGCGTGGGATGCCGGTGGAGCAGATCGACCTCGACTACTCGCCCGAGAACCTCGAAGAGACCTTCGGTGAAGAAGACGCGAAGGCGATCGCCGAGGCCGCTGCCAACGTCTCGGCTTGACGGCGCGTGAAGGCCCCCTTCCCTCGGGTCAGCCCAGGGCCCCGGCAAAGTCGTTGTGGCTGGTCAGTGGGTGATTCCGAGTAGTGTTAGTGGTCGGGTGAAGTCGCGGGCGTTGTGGCGTAGTGCGGC
>NZ_JBFBBY010000097.1:0-31213 GCF_040682875.1 Amycolatopsis sp. NPDC051071
CCCTTTTTCGCCGTGGGTGTTGGGGTTGCGAGACCGCCTAATTTTTCTCTGTATAAATCCTCAAAGGAGGCCTTCAGGACACCTGCGCGGCGGGTGGTCCGCAGGGGAAGTCAGTGTTGCGAAGGCCGCGTTCGCAACACTGAAGGTGGCGAACGTGGCTTTCGCAACCCCTTCCGCAGGAGCGATCACCGCCCGTTGGTCCAATCAGGTCACTCTCAGGAATGTGTGGCAACGTAGGGTCGTGCGAATTCTGGTAGTCGAAGACGAAGAACCTCTCGCCGACGCGATCGCACGCGGCCTGCGTCGCGAGGGGATGGCGGTGGACATCGCGCTCACCGGGGACGACGGGCACGAGAAGGCCACCGTCACCCGGTACGACGTCGTGCTGCTCGACCGCGACCTGCCCGGTATGTCCGGTGACGACCTGTGCCGTGAGATCGTCGCGTCCGGCGAGCTGACGCGCGTGCTCATGCTCACCGCGAGCGGTTCCGTTTCGGATCGCGTGGACGGGCTGTCCCTCGGCGCCGACGATTACCTCGCCAAACCGTTCGCGTTTCCCGAACTCGTCGCGCGGGTGCGCGCGCTGGGCCGCCGCGCGACCCCGGCCGCGCCGCCGCTGTTGACCGCGGGCGACGTCGAACTGGACCCGGCGAGGCGGACCGTCCGCCGTTCGAGCGGCCCGGTCGAGTTGACACGCAAGGAATTCGGCGTGCTCGAGGTGCTGCTTTCGGCCGCCGGTTCGGTGGTCAGCAGCGAGGAGCTGCTCGAACGGGTGTGGGACGAGAACGCCGACCCGTTCACCACCACCGTCCGGGTCACCGTGATGACCCTGCGGAAGAAACTCGGCGAGCCGGGGATCATCGAGACCGTCGTCGGCTCCGGGTATCGAGTGCCTGAGCAGGGGACCGCACGCGGGTGAACCTGTCCGGCGCTCGCGGCCTGCGTGGCCGGGTCACGCTGCTCGCGACCGGGCTGGTGGCGCTGGTCAGCCTGCTGCTGCTCTGGCTGACCTGGAACCTGGTCGGCGACGCCGTTTCCGCGGTGCCGCGACTGCCGCCGGGTACGACGGTGCGGGTCGACGGCATCGACGTCGACGCCTCCGCCGTCACCGAGCACCTGCGGGTGTACACGCGGAACCGGGTGCTGTTGTTCGGCGCGGTCGCGTTCTGTTTCGTCGTGCTGGCGGCGGGGATCCTCGCGTGGACGTTCACCGCACGGGTCCTGCGGCCGCTGCGTGAGATCACCGGTACGGCGCGGCGGTTGTCGATCGAATCCATGGGGGAGCGGATCGGTGAGGTCCGTACCAAGGACGAACTCGCCGAACTGGCCGAGACCTTCGACGACATGCTCGACCGGCTGCAGGCCGCGTTCGACGGGCAGCGGCATTTCGTCGCGAACGCCAGCCACGAACTGCGGACGCCGCTCGCCGTCATCCGCACCGAACTCGACGTCACCCTCGCCGACGAGCACGCCGACGAGGCGGAACTGAGGCGGATGGCAGGCGTGGTGCGGGACGCGACCGAACGGGCCGAGCGCCTGGTCGGTTCGCTGCTGCTGCTCGCCCGCACGGACGGCGCGGGCCTGGTGGCGAGGGAACCGGTCGATCTCGCGGTGATCGTCGCGAGCGCGTGGCGTGCGGTACGCGCCGACGCCGAAAAACGGGGCATCCGTGCCGAATTCGCCACCGCCGGCGCGCCCGCGTTCGGCGATCCCGCGCTTCTGGAACGGATCGCGGGCAACCTGCTGGAGAACGCGGTGCGGCATAACGTCGAACGCGGCTGGCTGGACGTCGTCACGCAGGCCGGTCCACAATGGTCGGTACTGCGGGTGCGCTCGTCCGGCGGGCTGCTCGACCCGGCCGCGGTGCCCGAACTGTTCGAACCGTTCCGCCGCGCGGGTGTCGCGCGGACCGCCCGCACCGGCGCCGGGCTGGGACTCTCGATCGTGCGGGCCGCGGTGCAGGCGCACGGCGGCACGGTGGCCGCGGAACCCGTTGTGGGCGGCGGTCTTTCGGTGACGGTGCACCTTCCCGCTGTGCCGTGAGGCCGTGCGGGGGCTACCGTTCAGTCATGCGGCTGAACAACGGAACGTCCCTGCCCCAGCTCGGTTTCGGGGTGTACAAGATCGGCGACGACGAGGTCGTCCGCGCGGTCCACACCGCCATCGAGGCCGGCTACCGCGCCATCGACACGGCGACGTTGTACGCCAACGAACGCGGTGTCGGGGAGGCCGTCCGTACCAGCGGACTGCCCCGAAAGGACCTGTTCGTCACCACGAAACTGTGGAACACCGAGCACGGCTACGACGCGGCGTTGCGTGCCTTCGACACCAGTATGGGTGAACTCGGGCTCGATTACGTCGACCTGTACTTGATCCACTGGCCGCTGCCGTCCCAGGACAAGTACGTGGAAACGTGGCGGGCGCTGGAAAAGATCGCCTCCGACGGCCGGGCCCGCGCGATCGGCGTGTCCAACTTCCAGATCCCGCATCTGGAACGGCTGATCGAGGAAACCGGCATCGTACCGGCGGTGAACCAGATCGAATGCCACCCTTGGCTGCAGCAACCGCTGTTGCGCGAGTTCCACGACAAGCACGAGATCGTCACCGAGGCGTGGGGCCCGCTGGCGCGTGGCGGCGAACTGCTGGCCGACGAGAAGATCACCACCATCGCGCGGAAACACGGCAAGACGCCGGCGCAGGTCGTGCTGCGGTGGCATATCGAGATGAACCATATGGTCATCCCGAAGTCCGTCACCCCCGCCCGGATCGCGGAGAATATGGACGTCTTCGATTTCGCACTCGACGCGCACGACGGTGCCGCGATCGCGACGCTGGAGCAGGGGAAGCGCCTGGGCCCGGACCCCGACAAGCTCTCGTGAGCCACCGCGACTAGAGGACTACTTGCGGTGGTTCGTATCGCCAACTACCGCAACTAGAGGACTACTTGCGGTGGTCGGCGAGTGCGAGGCCTGCCCGAAGTACCCCGGCCGCGTGCAGCAATGCTTGCCGTGCCGAGGGGTCGACGCCCACCCGGCTCGCGAACCCGTGCAGCTGCCCGGGATGCCGGCGGTGGATCACCGGCACCCCGGCGTCGGCGAGTTTCCGCGCGTAGGCCTCACCTTCGTCGCGCAGCGGGTCGAAGCCCGACGTCGCGATGTAGGTGGGCGGCAGGCCCGCGACGTGCTCGTCGTACAGCACCGACGCGCGCGGGTCGCGGTAGAGCGCCGCGTCCGAGAGATAACGGTCGCGGTACCAAGCGCGTTCCTCGGTGTCGAGCCGGAAACCGAGGCCGAACAGTTCGTGGGACGGATGCGTGCCGAACGCGTCGGTCGCCGGGTTCAGCAGGAGGCTGAACGCGGGCAGCGCGACTTCGCCACGGGCCCCCGCGTGCGCGACGACGGCGGCGAGGTTGCCGCCGGAACTGTCCCCGCCGACCGCGATCCGCCCCGGATCGAGACCGTAACGGGCGGCGTTCGCGTGCACGTGGGCGAACGCGGCGATACCGTCCTCGACAGCGGCGGGGAACGGGTGCTCCGGAGCCAGCCGGTAGTCCACCGAGACCACCCGCGTCCCGGCTTCCTCGGCAAGGTAGCGGCACGCGCCCTCATGCGTCTCGATGCCGCCGAGCACGAATCCGCCGCCGTGGAAGAACATCAGCGCCGGACCCGGCGAAGCGGCCCCGGCCGGTTCGTAGAGCCGGATCCGCACCGGCCCGGCGGGACCGGTGAACACGTGATCGGACTGGCTGACGTCCCCGCCGATCCCCGCGCCCGCCAATTCCCCCGCTTGGTTGAGTTCGGCACGTGCCCGTTCGACGCTCCCGTTGCGGTGTGGATAGTCGAAAGGCGCCAATTTGGACATTTTGATCAGCACCTGCGAACTGGTCGCCAGCCGCTGCCCGTCCAGGCGGACAGGGCGGCCGGCGACCAGGCGCAGCAAGGGTTCCGGAAGTCCGAGCAGGAACCGGAGGGCGGCCATGAGCGAACGCACGAGCAGTCGCCTGCTCAGTGAAAGCATGGCGGAACCCTACGCCTGACGGACGTCCACGAAGATCGGACTCGCGTACAGCCACAGGTCCTCGAACGGGTTCGATTGCCCGATGACGTCGGCGCTCGGCTCGATACCGCCGGGTACGTGCTTCTTGCCGTCCGTGCCGCGTGTCCGCACGAAGAACGGCTCGCGCACGTTGCGGAAGGTGTGCCGGAAGGCGACCGTCCGCCCGGGTGCCCACCGCGGTTCGAACGACTTCACGACTCGCGTGCCCGGAGCTGTCTGTGCGTCGCGGTCGGCGACGGGGCCGGTGACCGGTCCCGAGATGAGGTCGAGCCGGGCGAGCCGGGGGATCGCGCCGCCGCTGTTCGGCCGGGCCGCGAGCTTCGCCGAGACGACGACCGTGACGTCGTCGCCGCGCCGGACACGAAGCCTGCCGCCCATGGTCGCCGAGTTCCAGCCGCTGTACGCGCCGAACTCCAGTTCCTGCGCGAGTCCACCGTGGACCACCCAGACGCGGCCCGCGCGCAGCCCCTCCAGCACACCGTCGTGGCTCTTGTGGGTCACGCCGACGACCGTCCGGCTGAACTCAGCGGGCGCGAAGTCCGCGTACGGAGGCAGAGTCTGCGGGACGCCGGTGTCGATCGGATCCGGGTAGCCACCGTGCTCGTCGTAGTACCCGTCAGGGACGCCTGGCCGGACGAGGGTGTCACCGCGGTTGTAGTGCGAGTCGGAGTTGCTGGTGATCCACCACGGCTTTCCCTCGGCCAGCAGCGAATCCCACAGACCGCCGACGGTGGCGGTGCTCCAGTCGAATCCGCCGTAGGTGCGGTAGGCCGACTCCGGGAAGCCCGGCCACGAGTTCGAACCAGGGGAGTTGCCGTACCCGCCGCGCGCGCCACCGCCGCTTCCGAGCGGTTTCGGGAAACCGTCGGCCTGTGCGCCGGGCGCGCCCTCCATCCCGATGACGATGCCGGGGGCGGCGTCACGCAGCGCGCGGATCTCGTGCGGGGCGATCCGGCCGTTGCGCAGCGGGTGGTTGATCACGACGACCGGCGTGTGGATCCGCCGTGCGCGTTCTTCGGTGGCGAGCCAGCGGATCGCCGCGACGGCCAGCGCCTCGTTCGACGGTGTGCCGGGTTCGGTGCCGGTCAGCCGCCAGTCGAAGGCGCGTTCGAACTCGCGCAGCTTCGCCGCCTGGTTCGCGCCGGCCTGGAAGAACAACGTCGCGTGCTCGGCACCCGGCACGTTCCATTCCATGCCTTGCCACAGCAGGAGATCGCGGTGTTCGCGCTGCGCCGCGCGGATCGCGGCGTTCGTCCGCTCCACCGACGACTTCTCGTGCGTGGCGTGACCGTGATCGGTGATCACCGCCCAGTCCGCGCCGGATGCCCGCGCGACGTCGGCGATTCCGTCCACTGTGTACATCGCGTCGTAGGAATACTGGGTGTGGATGTGGTGATCGCCCACCAGCCACCGGTAGCGGTCCCGGCCGAAGAGCCGTCTGACATCGATGTCGAGGTCGAGATCGAGGGCCTCCGCCGGGGCCGTGGCGGCGAGCGGGGCGCCCACGGCCACCGCGGACACCAGTCCCGCCCGCTTGAGGAATCCGCGACGGTCCACGTGTTCGCTGTTCATCGTGCTCCTGCCTGGAAGGTTCTCGAGTCGGCAGGACGCTAGAGAGCGTGGCTGAACGGGCGGTGTCCGAGCGGCCAACGGACGGCGCTCTGTGATGATCGTCCCTGCGGAAGAGGCGGAAGGGGGACACTCGGCGCTCCGCCGGTCGCTCTGGGTGGCGAGAAGCCCGCCTCCCCTGAGGATGGCGGGGGAGGCGGGCCCTCTTCCTGCCACCTGTCGTGGCTGTGCTTCGTGTTCACCAAGTCTTTCAGGAAACCGCGGTGGCACGCCAGAAACTGTACGAAATTCGCAAAAAGCCACCGTCGGCGATCAGGAGATCGCGGACGGTGGCTTTCGCGTCGAGGGTCAGGAAACCGGCACGCTCGCCACACCCGGCGCCTGGAACCGCTTGCCGTTGACCTTCTCGGACACCCCGGCCCGGTCCAGGTACGGCGTGATGCCGCCGAGCCAGAACGGCCAGCCGGCCCCGAGGATCAAGCACAGGTCGATGTCCTGCGCCTCGGCGACCACGCCCTCGTCGAGCATGATCCGGATCTCCTCCGCGATCGCCGCCAGCGCACGGTCACGCACCTGCTCCGACGTCGACGGCGAGTCGCCGCGCTGCCAGAGTTCCGCGACCTCGGGATCGACGGTGGCGTTGCCGTGAGCGTCCCACAGCCAGACGCCCTTCTTGCCGGCCTTGACGAAGCGGTCGAGGTTCTCGCTGACGGTGAACCGGTCCGGGAACGCCTCGTGCAGGGTTTCCCCGACGTGCAGGGCGATCGCCGGGCCGACCAGCTGCATCAGCGTCAGCGGCGTCATCGGCAGGCCCAGCGGTTCGAGTGCGGAGTCGGCGACCTCGAACGGCGTGCCCTCGTCGACGGTCACCAGCACCTCGCCGAGGAAACGCAGCAGCAGCCGGTTGACGACGAACGCGGACGCGTCCTTCACCAGCACGCTCGACTTCTTGAGCTGCTTGCCGAGCGCGAACGCGGTGGCGAGGGCGGCGTCGTCGGTCTTCTCCGCGCGGACGATCTCCAGCAACGGCATCACCGCGACCGGGTTGAAGAAGTGGAACCCGACCACGCGCTCCGGATGCTTCAGCTGCGACGCCATCGCGGTGATCGACAACGACGAGGTGTTTGTCGCCAGGATCGCCTCGGGGGAGACGTACTGCTCCAGATCGGCGAAGACCTTCTGCTTGACGCCCAGTTCCTCGAACACCGCCTCGATCACGAAGTCGGCGTCGGCGAACGCTGCCTTGTCGAGCGAGCCGGAGACGAGCGCCTTCAGCCGGTTCGCGCCGTCCGGCGAAACCCGCTTCTTGGCCAGCAGCTTGTCGATCTCACCGTGCACATAGGACACACCCTTGTCGACCCGCTCCTGGTCGACGTCGGTGAGGACCACCGGCACCTTGAGACGGCGTACGAACAGCAGGGCCATCTGGCTGGCCATCAGGCCCGCGCCGACGATGCCGACCTTGTTCACCTTGCGCGCCAACGACTTGTCCGGCGCGCCCGCCGGCCGCTTGGCGCGCTTGTTGACCAGGTTGAACGAGTACAGCCCGGCGCGCAGGGTGTCGTCCATGAGCAGTTCGGCGAGGCCGTCGGTCTCGGCCGCGTAACCGCGGTCCAGATCATTCTCGCGGGCCAGCTCCAGCAGCTCGACGGCCTTGGTCGCGCCAGGGGACGCGCCCTTCGTGCGTCCGTCCACAATGGCCTTCGCGCGGCCGATCGCGGCGTCCCATCCGGCGCCACGGTCGATCTCGCGGCGGGCGGGGGTGATCTCGCCGTTGACGACCTTCGCCAGCCACAGCAGCGACTGCTCCAGGTAGTCGGCCGAGCCGAAGACCTCGTCGACGATGCCGAGCTCGGCCGCCTGCGCGACCTTGAGCATCTTGTTCTGCGCCAAGGCGTTCTCGATGATCACCGTGACGGCGGCGTCCGGGCCGATCAGGTTCGGCAGCAGCTGCGTGCCACCCCAGCCGGGGAACAGGCCGAGGAAGACCTCGGGAAACGCGATCGCGGCGGTGTTCTCCGACAGCGTGCGGTAGTGGCACGACAGCGCGAGTTCAAGCCCGCCACCCATCACCGCGCCGTTGATGAACCCGAACGTCGGGATCTCGGTTTCGGTGAGGCGGCGGAACACGTCGTGCCCGGTCTGCGCGATTTCCCGGGCCAGCGCGGGATCCGCGACCGCTTCGACGCCGGAAAGGTCGGCGCCGACGGCGAAGATGAACGGTTTGCCGGTGACCGCGATCGCGGCGGGCTCCGCGGCGAAGGCGGCGTCGATCGCGGCGTTGAGGCTCACCAGGCCCTGCGGGCCGAAGGTGTTCGGCCGGGTGTGGTCGTAGCCGTTGTCCAAGGTGATCAGCGCGACCGGCTTGCCGAGGCCGGGCACCTTCACCAGCCGCGTGACCGCGGTGGTGACGACCTCGTCGGGAAAGGCGGCTTTCGCCTGCTCAGCGGTGAAAGTCATTACTTCGCCCCCTCGAAGGCCGGGTTCTCCCAAAGCACGGTGCCACCCATGCCGATGCCGATGCACATGGTGGTCAGGCCGTAGCGCACGTCGGGGCGCTCGGCGAACTGACGCGAAAGCTGCGTCATCAGCCGGACGCCGGAGGACGCGAGCGGGTGACCGCAGGCGATCGCGCCACCCCACTGGTTGACACGCGGGTCGTCTTCGGCGATGCCGAAGTGGTCGAGGAACGCCAGCACCTGGACGGCGAACGCCTCGTTGATCTCGAACAGGCCGATGTCGTCGATCGACAAGCCGGTGCGCTTGAACAGCTTCTCGGTGGCGGGCACCGGGCCGATGCCCATGACCTCCGGCTCGACGCCGGCGAAGGAGTAGCCGACCAGGCGCATGCCGATCGGCAGGCCGAGTTCGCGGGCGGTGTCCTCGTCGGCGAGCAGGGCCGCGGTGGCGCCGTCGTTGAGACCGGCCGCGTTACCCGCGGTGATCCGGCCGTGCGGGCGGAACGGCGTCTTCAGCCCGGCGAGCGTCTCGAGCGTGGTACCCGGGCGCGGCGGCTCGTCCTCGGTCGCGAGGCCCCAGCCCAATTCCTTCGAACGGGTGGCGACCGGGACCAGCTCGGGGCCGATCTTGCCGGTCTTCACTGCCTCGGCGTACTTCTCCTGGCTGCGCGCGGCGAAGGCGTCGGTGCGCTGCTTGGTGATTTCCGGGAACCGGTCGTGCAGGTTCTCCGCGGTCTGGCCCATGACGAGTGCCGTCGGGTCGACGAGCTTGTCGGCGATGATGCGGGGGTTCGGGTCGACGCCCTCGCCCATCGGGTGGCGGCCCATATGCTCGACGCCGCCGGCGATGGCGATGTCGTAGGCACCGAAACCGATACCACTCGCGGTGGTGGTGACCGCGGTCATCGCGCCCGCGCACATGCGGTCCAGCGCGAAGCCGGGAACCGACTTCGGCAGGCCGGCCAGCAGCGCGGCGGTGCGGCCGATGGTCAGGCCCTGGTCGCCGATCTGGGTGGTGGCGGCGATCGCCACTTCGTCGACGCGCTCGGGCGGCAGCTCCGGGTGCCGCCGCAGCAGTTCACGGATGGCGTTGACGACGAGGTCGTCCGCGCGGGTACCGGCGTACATGCCCTTTTCGCCTGCCTTGCCGAAGGGCGTTCGCACCCCTTCGACGAAGGCGACATTGCGTACCGTCCGCGCGTTCGGCGCGAGCGGTGTTGCTCCTGCGGCCACGAATGCTCCTGAAGTAGAGGTAGTCCTGACCGCACCCTAGCCCTGGTTACCGGTCGGTAACCAGGATGGTGGCCCGGTCGAGTGGGAGAAGGCACACTCCCGGGTTCAGCCGGTCGTCCCCGGTCGGCCGCTTGGCCGATCCGGCGGCCGTGGGGAAGTTGCTATGTTCGAAGTGATCAGGGGGAGGGATCACGATGACATCGCCGGGGCAGCCCGTCACCCGTCGTGCGTTGCTGGGGATGGCGGCGCTCCTGCCGCTCGCCGCCTGTAGCCGGGAAACCCCGCCCGCGACGCCTTCCCCACCGCCACCACCGCCGCCCCCGCCTTCGACCAGCAGGCAGTTCCACGACCGCTTGATGGAGCTGGAGCGGAAGTACGACGCCAGGCTCGGCGTGTACGCGCTCGACACCGGTGACGGCGGCACGGTCGAACACCGCGCGGACGAGCGGTTCGCGTTCTGCTCGGCGTTCAAGGGCGTGGCCGCGGCCGCGGTCCTGCACCGGAATCCGTTGTCGCATCTGGAAACCCGGGTCACCTATTCCCGGGACGACCTGATGAAGCACGCCCCGGTGACCGGGCAGTACGTGGCCACCGGGATGACGATCCGCCAGCTGTGCGACGCCGCCATCCGGTTCAGCGACGGAACCGCGGGCAATCTGCTCCTGCGGGATATCGGCGGACCCGCGCAGCTGACGGCGTTCACACGCGGCCTCGGCGACACGGTCACGCAGATGGACCGGATCGAACCGGCGATCACCGAGGCGACCCCTGGCGATCCGCGGGACACCACGACGCCGCGGGCGTTCGGCGCCGATTACCAGAAAATCGTGCTCGGTGACACGCTGACGGCCGACAAACGCGCTTTCCTCAAGGATCTGCTGGAGCGCAACGCCACCGGCGCCCAGCGGATCCGGGCGGGCCTGCCACCCGGCTGGGCAGTGGCCGACAAGACCGGGACCGGCGACTACGGCACGATGAACGACTTCGCCATCGTATGGCCGCCGGATGGTGCACCGATCGTCGTGGCGATCATGTCCAGCAAGGCGGCCAAGGACGCACCCTACGACCAGGCACTGCTCGCGGACGCGGCCAAGTACGTCGTCGAAAAGCTGGGCTAGGAACCCGTCGCGCTGGGGAGCAACGCCGGGCAGCCGGCGGTCGCGTACGCCGGGTCGTACTCGAAGTGCCACTTCTCGTTGTCGTACCGGCGGCACCAGCCGAGTTTGCCGCCGTTCTTTTCCACCCAGGCGGCCGAGGCCAGCGGCTGGATGTCGACGGCGATTCCCTTGACGTGCATGGACGTCTCCGGCGTCAGCACATACCGCTTGGCCAGCTCCGCGGTGCCGAAGCGCTTGACGGCGCTGTCGAACTCACGCTGCTGCTGGGCCCGGCTGCGTTTGCTGTCGTTCACGCACAGCTCGACGTTCTGCTGCTTGGCCTTGGCGCGCAGCGTGTTCCAGGCGTCGAGGACGTCCGGGCGCAGGCCGACGGGTTTCTCGTCGACGTAACGCTGATCGAGGGGGCACTTCGGGCCGGTCTCGGGACCGGGGACCTCTTCGAGAACCGCGAGCGCCTGCCCGGTCACCGGTTTGAAGGTGAACGGCAGACTGCCGGTGGCGCCCAGCGACGCCATCGCGATCCCGGCGAGCCCCAGCGCCACGAGCACGCTGATCGCCGTACGACGGCTGCTCGCGACTGTGGTGGACACCACCCTGAAGTTACCTTGCGCCGGGCTGGGCGCCACGGTTTGTGACCTTCTTCCCAGAATGCCCGAAGAAGCCAACCAAACCGGAAAGCCGCTGATGAGGGACCGGGCGACTGGGCGACCGGGCTGCCGGGCGGGGTGGGCCGTGGGTCGGGCGGCGGTGAGCCGGGTTGGTCGTGAGTGGCAAGTGACGTTCATTGAGCGGTAAGGCAAACGTGGCGTGACGGATTCGGCGGCGGGAGCGGACTTTTCAGGGGCCCGACACCGCACTCGCGTGCTCAGAGACGGAACTCGCGTGCTTGAAGGCGAAACTCGCGTGCTCAGGCCCCGCACACCTGAGTTCGGCATCCAGCACGCGAGTTACGTGCTCAAGCACGTGAGATGCGTTTTCAAGCACGCGAGTTACGTGCTCAAGCACGCGAGTCACGCCTTCACTCTGGCCGCCAACCCCGAACGCGCATTGCCACTCACGACCCTCCTACACCGCGTTACCGACTCAGGTACCCGAGCCACCCGCCGAACCGCGTGATGTCCTCGGCGCCTTCGACGGCCCCGGGTTCGCAGACGAACCCGGGCACCTCGCTCCCGTCGGCGAGGCGCACCTTCCCGATCGCCAGCGGCGCCGGGATGCCCGCCACGAACTCGCCGAAGCCGGCCAGCGGCAGGTCCCAGACCTCGGCCGCGATCGGTTCACCGCCCGAGGCGACCCGGACGAGGCCGGGTTTGGGCGGCACGGTGTCCAGCGCGAACAGCCGGTACTCGGCCGCCGTCGGACCCGCCGAAACGAACCGCCCGCCGCGCGAGGTCAGTTCGTGGTTCAGCGGCTGCCCGCGCAAATGCGCGCCGACAACGGTGATCCGGGTCCGGCGCGGCACCAGGCGGGCGACGTCGGCGAGGATCCGGTCGCCGTACGCGGCCCCGACCAGCATCACGCCGAACGGCAGCCCGCCGACGGTTCCGGCGGGGACGGCCAGCGCGGACAGGCCCAGCAGGTTAGTCGAGTTCGTGAACCGGCCCAGCCGGGCGTTCACGCCCAGCGGATCGGCCTCGACCTCGGCGATCGTCGGATGCTCCGTCGTCGTGGGCAGCAGAACGCAGTCCACAGTGGACAGAACTGTCGACGCCTCTCGCGAGAGGCCGTCGAGTGTCGCGAGGTCGGAGAAGAACCGGTGCGCCGGGATGTCCTTGGCCCCGCCGATGATCTGCCGTACGGCCGGATCGACGACGTCCGGATGCGCGTCGATGAACTCGCCGACCGCCGAATACCGCTCGGCCACGAACGCGCCTTCGTACAGTAACCGGGCGGCGGACAGGAACGCCGATATGTCGACAGGGACCAGTTCGGCGCCCGCCTCACGGAATTCCAGAGCCGCGGCCGAGAACGCCTCGGCCCAGCCGTCCTGCAAGGGACCACCCAACGAGGCAGGCACACCGATCCGGAAGGGACGGTGGACCACCGGAAGATCCCGAGGCTCACTGAGGCAGGCGAACGCCGTCGAAGCCTCATCGACCGTCCGCGCGAACACGGTCACGCAGTCGATACTCGCGCAAGCGGGTACGACACCGGTGGTCGGCAGCAGTCCCCGGGTCGGCTTGAGCCCGACGATCCCGTTGAACGCCGCCGGGACCCGGCCGGATCCGGCGGTGTCGGTGCCCAGCGCGAGGTCCACGATCCCGAGCGCCACCGCCACCGCCGAACCCGAACTCGACCCACCCGACACGTACGCCGGATCGATCGCGTTGCGGACCGCGCCATGCGGGCTGCGTGTGCCGACGAGCCCGGTCGCGAACTGGTCGAGGTTGGTCGTGCCCAGGATCAGCGCGCCGGCCGCCCGAAGCCGCGCCACCACCGGCGCGTCCTCGTCCGGCCGGTAGGCGTACTCGGGACACGCGGCCGTCGTCGGCAGGCCGCGGACGTCGATGTTCCCCTTGACCGCGGCGAGTTTTCCGTACAGCGGCAAGGTTTCCCCGGCCGCGCGACGGGCTTCCAGCTTCTCCGCGTCGGCGAGTACCTCGTCCTCGGGCCGCAGGTCGATCCAGATCTCCGACCGGTCGACCCTGGCGATCCGGTGGTACGCGGCGCGCACCCGTTCCGGCACGCTCATCCCGCGCTCCTTCCCAGAACCACCAGCGGCGTGCCGGGGGCGACTTGATCTCCGGGGGAGACCAGGACTTCGACGACCTCCCCGGCGGCGGGCGCGGGGATCCGCGCCTCGGTCTTCATCGCTTCGAGGATCACCAGCGTCTCGGCCGAGCCAACCTTCTCGCCGGGCTCGACGTCCACTCGCCATACGGTCGCGGCGAACGGTGCTTCGACGACGTGGCCGCCGGGCGGGGCCTCGACCTTCGTGGTCGGGACCTTCGCTCCGGCAGGCTCGGGACGAGGGTCGAACTCGCCTGCGGCCGCCCACGCCTGCCGCTCCGCCTCGAACGCCGCGCTCTGCTTCGCCCGGAACGTGGCGATGCCGTCGGCGTTGTCGGCCAGGAACCGTTCGTGGTCGGCGAGGGCGAACTCGCCGTCGGTGATGTCGAGTTCCAGTTCCCCCGCCGAGCTCCGCGCCCGCAGGTCCAGCAGTTCCTCGGCGGACACGGGATACCAGGAGATCCGGTCGAAGAATCGCAGCAGCCACGGGGAACCCGGCTCGAACGACCCGCGTTGCCGCCAGCCACTCCACACCTGCACGGTCCGCCCGACGAACTGATACCCGCCGGGGCCTTCCATCCCGTAAATACACAGGTACGAGCCGCCGATGCCGACGGAGTTCTCCGCCGTCCACGTGCGCGCCGGGTTGTACTTCGTGGTGACCAGCCGGTGCCTCGGGTCCAGCGGGGTGGCCACCGGCGCGCCGAGATAGACGTCGCCGAGTCCCAGCACGAGGTACTCGGCGTCGAACACCGTCCGATAGACGTCGTCCACACTGGACAGACCGTTGACCCGCCGGATGAACTCGATGTTCCACGGGCACCACGGCGCGTCGTCGCGGACACCCGCCATGTACCGCTCGATCGCCTCGCGGGTGGCCGGATCGTCCCAGGACAACGGCAGCCGGACGGTCCGGCTCGGCACCACGAGGTCGCCGGTCCTCGGTAGATCGTGCTCCACCTCCTGGACCAGCCCGAGCAGTTTCCGGACCGGCAGCACGTCCGGATCGACGTGCACCTGAAGCGAACGGATACCCGGCGTCAGGTCGACGACGCCCTTGAGGCCTTCCGCCGCCAGCCTGTCGGCGAGTGCGTGGACCCGCATCCGCAAGGCAAGGTCGAGCTTCATCGGCCCATACTCGATCAGGAGGTTGTCGTCGCCACTGCGCCGGTAGGTAACCTCCGGATTCTCGTCCGATGTGGACAGACGGCCGAGGATGCCGCCGTCGTCGATCGGCTTCCGGCTTGCCTTGACCGCCGTGCCAGGGCTTTCCCGCAACGAAGCCGCGTGCTCGGTGGTGATCGGCACGAACCGCACGGTGTCACCCGGCCGCAACTGGCCGAGTTTCCAGCGCTGCGGAGTCACCACGGTGGCCGGGCAGACGAATCCGCCGAGGCTGGGCCCGTCCGGGCCCAGCAGGATCGGCAGGTCGCCGGTGTAGTCGACGGCGCCGATCGCGTACGGCGTGTCGTGGATGTTCGACGGGTGCAGGCCCGCCTCACCGCCGTCCTCCCGTGCCCATCGCGGCCGCGGCCCGACCAGCCGGACACCGGTGCGCGCGGAGTTGAAATGCACTTCCCAGTCGGTGGCGTAGAACGTCTCGACGTCGTCCGGGGTGAAGAACTCCGGCGCGGCGTGCGGCCCTTCGGACGCGCCGATCTCCCAGTGCGTCCCGAAAACCGGCCGCTCGGACTCGGGAACCGCGCCGGTGACGGCGTTCTCCGGCAGCGGACCGGGGGAGAGGACGTCGCCGGTCGTGAGCGCGCGGCCACCGTGCCCGCCGAAACCGCCGAGAGTGAAGGTCGCCGCGCTGCCAAGGAAATCCGGCACGTCGACGCCGCCGCGAACGAGGACGTACGCCCGGAGCCCGGCCGAACCGGTGCCGACGTCGAGCACGCCACCTGCCGGAATCTCGACCGGTGTCCACTGGGGAACCGACTGACCGTCGACGGCCACCGGAGACGGCGACCCCGTGACGCAAACGATTGCGGCGTCGGTGAACTTGAGCGAGACACCGTCCACAGTGCACTCAAGGCCGGGAGTGCCTTCGGGATTGCCCAGCGCCCGGTTGCCCAGCCGGAGCGACAGGTCGTCCATCGGCCCGCTCGGCGGGACGCCGACGTGCCAAAAGCCCAGCCGTCCCGGCCATTCCTGGACGGTGGTCATCGTGCCGCCCCGCAGGACCTCGATCCGTGGTTCGGGGTCGGTGATCGCGTCGAGGGTCGCGGTGTCGTGCGTGATCCGGTGCAGCCGGGAGTCCGCGGCGACCGCACGCAGCTGACCGAGGTTGGTGCGGACGCCGTCCACCCGGCTTTCGGCGAGTGCGGTGACGAGCGCGGCGAGCGCGCCTGCCCGGTCCGCGCCGACGGTGATCACCTTGGCCAGCAAGGGGTCGTAATGCGTGGTCACCTTCGTGCCCGCCTCGACCCAGGTGTCGACCCGGACCTCCGGCGGGAAGTCGGCACGGGTCAGCAGACCCGCGCTCGGCCGGTGCCCGGCGGCCGGATCCTCGGCGTAGACCCGAGCCTCGACAGCGTGCCCGCGTGGCTTCGGCTCGGTGGCGAACATCCCGGTGTCGCCGTCGGCGAGCCGGAGCATCCACGCGACCAGGTCGATCCCGTAGACCGCCTCGGTGACCGGATGCTCGACCTGCAGCCGCGTGTTCACCTCGAGGAACGCGGCCTCTTCGCGGTCCGGGTCGTAGATGAACTCGACCGTGCCCGCCGACCGGTAGCGCACCGACTTGCAGAGGTCGACCGCCGACGAGACCAGTTTCTCCCGCACCGCTTCGGAAAGCCCCGGTGCGGGGCACTCTTCGAACACCTTCTGATTGCGCCGCTGCAGGGTGCAGTCCCGCGTGCCCAGCGCCAGCACTTCACCCGCGCCGTCGCCGAACACCTGGACCTCGACATGCCGGGCGTTGGTCACCAGGCGTTCGAGGAACACCCCCGATGTCGAGAAGCTCTTCGCCGCGATGCTCTGCACCGCGTCCCAGGCGTCCCGCAGCTCCTCGGCCGAAGCGCAGGCTCGCATGCCGATCCCGCCGCCGCCACCGGTGGCCTTGAGCATCACCGGATAGCCGATCTCGGCGGCCGCGGCTTCGGCGTCGGCGAGGGTGTCCAGCAGTCCGGTGCCAGGGAGCAGCGGGACACCGGCGTCGACGGCCTTGTCGCGGGCGGTGTGCTTGCTGCCGAACACCTCCAGGTGCTCGGCGGCGGGGCCGGCGAACCGGATGCCCGCCGCCTCCGCCGCCTTGGCGAAGGCGGCGTCTTCGGACAGGAACCCGTAGCCGGGGTGGATCGTGTCGGCGCCGGTCTTCAGCGCGGCTTCGATGATGGCGTCACCGAGGAGATAGCTCTCCCTGGCCGGCGCCGGGCCGAGCCGGACGGCTTCGTCGGCGAGCCGTACGTGCGCGGCCGTGCGGTCGGCGTCGGAATAGACGGCGACCGTCGGGATACCCATCTCCTTGGCGGTCCGCAGGATCCGGACCGCGATTTCCCCCCGGTTGGCGACGAGCAGTTTCACGCGTCACCGCCGGTGACGATCATTCTGACCGCGGTCGGATCGAAGCCGTTGCAGGGATTGTTGATCTGCGGGCAGTTCGACACCAGTACCAGGACGTCGGTCTCGGCGCGCAGCTTGACCTCCATACCGGGCGCGGAAATACCGTCGACGATGCCGAGTGTGCCGTCCTGTTCGACTGGCACGTTCATGTACCAGTTGACGTTGCTGACCAGGTCCCGTTTCCCCAGGCCCCATTTCGCGCCCTCGGTCAGGAAGTTCTCGACACAGGCGTGCTGGTAGCGCGTGTGCTGGCCGTAGCGGAGGCTGTTGGATTCCTTGCTGCAGGCGCCGCCGATCGTGTCGTGCCGCCCGCAGGTGTCCTCGACGACGGTGAGCAGCGGCGCGCCCTCGCCGGTGCGCAGCACACTGCCGGTGGTGAGGAAGATGTTGCGCTGCGCGGCGATCGTCGCGGCCGCGCTGTACCGCTCGGCCGTGTCGGCGGCGTCGTAGCAGAGGAAATCGACGGCCTGGTTGCCGCCGAGGTCGATGATCGCGAGCGTTTCACCCTTGCGCAGCACGGTGGAGTACGGCGCTCGCGCGGCGACCTCGGTGTCGGAGATGGTCGTGGTCATGCCAGGCCCCTAGCGGTGAGGTAGTCGGCGGTGTTCTCGAAGGCGCGCTGGGCCTCGGGGGACGCCGTCCACTCGGGACTGTCCGGAGTGGACGGAGTGCTGCGCTGGGCGAGTACCCGCAACGGCGTGACCGGGTAGTCCGGCCGTGGGTCGAGCGGATGCGCGACGTTGGCGATCAGGACGACGACCGGGAGTTCGGTGCGCAGGACCACGGATTTGCCCGCACCGGCCGAACCGGTGAACGTCAGCCCGCCGTCGTTCTCCACGTGGACGCCCTGGAAGAAGGACAGGCTCGGTGGCAGATCACGCTGGGTGAGACCGTGTTTGGCCGCGGCGAGCGTGAACAGCGCGGTCCCGGCCGGCGAGCCGCCCTGCGGACTGCCGTCGCCGTAACGCTCGGTGTTTCCGTCCACAGTGGACGTTCCACACAGGGCGTCGTGCTTGCCGCTCTCGTCGGTGGCGACGGTCGCGAGCACCCGCGCCTGATCCGAAAGCAGCGCGATCGACTCTCCGAGGTAGGCGTTCCACTGGACCTTCACCGTGTCCGCGACGTTCAGCCGCTCCCACGGCCCCTCGGCGTTGAACAGCAGCAGATGCGCGCAGGCGTCGCCTTCGAGATCGGTCAGCCGCAGTTCGGTGCCGCGGGCGAGGACCTTGTGCGTGTAGCCGCCACCGGCGACCGTCTCGGCCCAGACGAGCTTCGCCGGGTCGACCTCGGGTGGCGGGTCCGGCCAGGTGGACGCCGGGATGGCGGGCATCGCCTCGGTCACCGTGCCCGCTTGGGCGCGCGCGTGGTCGCGAGCGCCGTACGTGGTCGATGTCGTGCTCATGGAACCTTCCTTCAGATCGCGGGGACGGGGACCGTGGTGAGCGCGGAGCGGCGGCGCCAGCAGAGGTAGCCGGTGAGCAGCGCGGCGCCGACGAACTCGATCGGGAACAACACGACCCAGATGGAGCCGGTGCCGGCCAGGTCGTAGATCTCGGCTCGTGGCCAAGCGATGTTGACGATCATCATCGCGCCGTACCCTACTGCCGCGACGTTGACCGGAATAGCCCATCGTCCCAGGGAGAAATGGCCTGGCTCGGCGGTGAAACGGCCTTGACGGCGCCGGAGCAGCAGCGGTCCGGTCACCAGGAGGTAGGCCACGTAGACCACGACCACCGAGGTGCCGGTGATGGTGCTGAAGATGGTCGGGTTGCCGACGTTCAGCAGCAGGAGCCCGATCGCGAGGACGCCGGAGAGGACGGCGGGCGCGATCGGCGTGCCGGTGCGGGCGTTGACCGCGGAAAGCCGTTTGGCGCCGGGAAGCGCGCCGTCGCGGGCCATCGCGTAGATCAGCCGGACCGTACCGGTCTGGATGGTCAGGGTGCAGACGACGACGGCGATCGCGACGTCGGCGAGGAAGATCCGGCCAAGAGTGTCGCCGAAGACGGCCGTGATCACGTACGGCAGGCCCTTCCCGGCGAGCTGGCCGTCGGTCAGGCTCGGCGCGGCCATCAGCGCGGTGATGACGACGGCGAGACCGCCGATGCCGGAGATCAGGAGCGCACGGAGCACGGCACGCGGGGCGGTGCGGCGGGCGTCCTTGGTCTCCTCGGCGACCGAGGCGGCGGTGTCGAAACCGTAGAGGACATAGGCGGCCATGAGCGCGGAGGCCAGGACGCCGCCGGCTCCCGGGCTTCCTCCCGCCGGCGTGAGCACGACCTGCGGGCCGCGGACGGCGAACAGCGCGAGCCCGGTGATCAGCACCAGGACGCCGACGAGTTCCGCCGCCACCCCGACGTCGTTGATCCGCGCCATGAGCCGCACGCCGCCCGCGTTGACCGCCGTGGTGAACACGATCAGCAGGGTGCCGAGCAGGACGGCGTTGGTGGCGCCGGTCGGCGACGTCACCGCCGGGTCGCCGCCGACGAGCTGGAAACCGCTCCAGACCGACGGGAGGACGACCTGCAGCGCGATCGCGGCCGCGGCGAGTGCGACAACGCAGCCCACCAGCATCATCCAGCCCGCGAGCCAGCCCGCGAATCCCGGCGAGAGATGTTTCGCCCACTGGTAAACCGATCCTGCCAGTGGGAATCGGGCGGCGAGTTCGGCGAAGTTGAGCGCGACGAGCAATTGCCCGGCGAGCACGAGCGGCCAGGTCCAGAAGAACAGCGTGTCGCCGAAGGAATAGCCGAAGGCGAACAGCTGGAACACCGTGGTCAGGATCGAAACGAAGGAGAAACCCGCGGCGAAGGCGGAGAAACCGCCCAGTGTCCGGCGGAGTTCTTGACGGTAACCGAAGGCGGAAAGGTCTTCGGACGGCATTTGCGGGGGCTCCTGTCTGAAGGGCCGAATTTCGATCGGCTGACCGAAATTAAGCGCGTGCGGGGTCCTTCTGATCTCCGCCGGTAAGCGCGGTGTTAACAGATACCGGATTCGGTAACCTGAGCCGACCGCCGGACGTAACAAAGATCGCCGCGAAGAAATGGCAGGATCGGATAGATGACGAAAACGACCGGGGTGGGCAGGCCCAGAGCCAGCGGGGCGGCGGCGAGCAAGCGGGAAGCGCGGCTCGCGGTTCTGGACGCGGCGGGGGAGCTGTTCACCGGCGCCGGGTACGCGGCGACGACCACTCGCGCCATCGCCGAACGTGCCGGTCTGCGGCAGGCGTCGCTCTACTACCACTTTCCGTCCAAAGAGGACATTCTGGCGGCGCTGCTGGAGGACACCGTCCGGCCGTCACTGGAGGTCGCGGGCGGTCTCTCGACCGTGCACGCGCCGGTGGGAACCCGGCTGTGGGCGCTGGCCTACGCGGATATCCACCTGCTCGGCAGCGCACGGCACAACCTCGGCGCGCTGTACCTGCTGCCGGAGATCTCCTCGCCGAGGCTGGCCCGGTTCCGGACCGAACGGGCGGAGCTCAAACGCGTCTACGGTGCGCTCGTCGCGGCCGCCGGAGTCGCCCCGGACCTGCTCGGGATCCGGACCGACCTCGTGTTCGGGCTCGTCGAGAGCATCGCGATCGTCCGGCGCGACCAGCCGGAACTGGACGTCGAGGCGCACGCCGTCGAGGGCGCGGACAGTGTGCTGAGGCTGGCCGGGCTCGGGGAACCGGACGCCGAGCTGCGGACTTCCGCGCGGGCGCTACTGGAGGACTGAGGGAACAGGGACGACGGCGTGACTCGCGTGCCTGGAGGCGGAACTCGCGTGCCCGGAGGCGAAACTCGGTGTGCGGGGTTCAAGCACGCGAGTTCCGCCTTCAAGCACGCGAGTTACGGCTTTAAGCACGCGAGTTACGCCTTCAAGCACGCGAGTTACGGGTCTGAGCACGTGAGTGCGCTGTCGCGTCACCCAGGCCACTCACTACTTACCGGGTCCCGGCGGGCGAGGAGCGGGGTCAGGCGGCGGCGGTCGCGTGCAGGGCCTTGCTCAGCGACGCGACGGTCAGCTCGATCTGCCACGGCCGGGCACCGCCGTCGGCGAGGACCTTGGCGACCGAGTCCTCGCTGAGGTCGGACGGCGGACGCCAGCAGGTGCGGCGGACGAGTTCCGGCAGCAGCAGGTTCTCGACCGGCAGCCGCCGGTCTTCCGCGATCGCGGCCAGCGCCGCGCGGGCGGCCACGAGCCGGGCGGCGGCGTCGGGATCCTTGTCGGACCAGCGGTTCACCGGCGGCGGGCCGTCGGTCTGCTGGGCGGGGGTGGGCAGTTCGTCGGCCGGGAGCGTGCGGGCGGTCTGGAGGTGCCGCAGCCAGCTCGCGGTGTACTTGCGCTGGACCCGGCCGCTGAACACCGGCAGTGCCTGCAGCTGCTCGACGGTCTTCGGGTCCGCGGTGACGGCGTTGATGATCGCGGTGTCCGGCAGGATCCGGCTCGGTGCCCGGTCGCGTTTGCGGGCGAGCTCGTCGCGTGCCTGCCACAGTTCGCGGACCGCGGCGAGCCCGCGGGCGCTGCGGATCTTGTGCACGCCGGACGTCCGGCGCCACGGCTCGGCCCGAGGGGCGGGCGGCGGCGCGTTGCGGACGGCCTCGAACTCCTGCTGGGCCCATTCGAGCTTGCCCTGGTCGGCGAGGTCGGCTTCGAGTTTCTCGCGTAGTTCGATGAGCAGCTCGACGTCGAGGGCGGCGTAGTTCAGCCAGTCGACGGGGAGCGGACGCTTCGACCAGTCGGCGGCACTGTGCCCCTTCTCCAGCTGGTAGCCGAGGAGGAGTTCGACGAGCGTGCCGAGTGCGACGCGTTCGTACCCGGCGAGACGTCCGGCGAGTTCGGTGTCGAACAGGCTCTTCGGGTGCAGGTCGAGTTCGGCGAGACACGGCAGGTCCTGTGAGGCCGCGTGCAGCACCCATTCGGCGTTGTTGAGGACTTCCGCGAGGGGTTCGAGCTGTCCCTCGAGCGGAATGGGGTCGATGAGGAAGGAGCCGGCACCTTCGCGGCGCAGCTGCACCAGATAGGCCTTCGGCCAGTATCGGTAGCCGGACGCGCGTTCGGTGTCCACGGCGATGGCCCCGCTGCCGCCCGCGATCTTCGCGCAGGCTTCGGCCAGGGCTGTCGCGTCGGCGATCACCGGTGGAGTGCCCTCGGCGGGCTCACGAAGCAGAACCGGAGCACTGGTGTCATCAGTGCCGGTCATAGTGTCCGCCTGTGGTTCTCCGGGTCGGTCGCCTTCCATAGGTGAAGACCCTACGGGACGAGCGGGCCGCGCCTGGTCCGCCCGCCCCGCAGGGCAGTTCGCCTTTGTCAGCGGATCACGCCGGCACGCATGGCCAGCGCCACCATCTGAGCCCGGTCACCCGTGCCGAGCTTGCGCCCGATGCGGGAGAGGTGAGACTTCACGGTGAGAGCGGAGAGGCTGAGTTCCTCGCCGATCTCCTTGTTGGACTGGCCATCGGCCACGAGCTGCAGCACCTCGACCTCGCGCGCCGAAAGCTCGCGTGGGGTGTTGTCGGTGCCGGCGACCCGGGTGCCGGTGGCCAAGACCGGTGCGACGCTCGGGTCTGCGTAGACGCCGCCCTCGAGCACCCTGCGGACGCCGTCGGTCACTACGACCGGCGATGCCGACTTGAGCAGGTATGCCTGGGCGCCGGCCTGGAACGCCGACCTGACCGCGTACGGGTCGTCTGATGAAGCGAGCACCACTACTCGAGGCCAGCCATGGCTACGAAGTTCCGTAACCAGCTCGATGCCGCTGCCATCCGGCAGTCCGAGATCAAGGATCGCCAGGTCACAAGGCCCTGTGGCCTGTGCTCGCGCCCTTGCCTCGGCCACCGTGGCGGCCTCGTGGACGGTGCCCGCACCCATCTGTGCGAGTCTTGCTGAGATTGCCTCCCTCAACAGCGGGTGGTCATCGACCACCAACACGGAAAAAAGCTCTTCCCGCGGGTGCGGAACCATGCTCGCCGGCAATGAACCGGCTGGCGTGGATCGGACGGCCTGAGAAATGCCGACGGTAGCCACGTCACTACCTCCCTGGAGTCGGTCGTGCCCCCCGACCGGCACCGGGACTTTCGGCCGTTTAGCCGCGCCAGCTTTAGACCGAAAGTGGTGTCGTCGAAGGCACTGTAGCTGTACTGAGGCCTTCGCGGGGGGATCGAACGGGTATCTATCTCAAACGAGTAGTTACTCAGGGAGTTCGTTGTAACACGATCGGGCTAGTACACAGCCGGTGGCTAACACATCGCCGAAAGAACACGATGCACTTCAGTTACCGGGGTCCAATCGACTGTGCAGATGGCCCGTGCACCTGCCGGTGAGTCTGCTCGTTACCCCTGAGCACCAGTGCATCCGAGGGCGAAAACCCTTTCCGGTATAGGCTTGATCAACTTCGCGAGCGCCCATGATCGCTTCGTTCGGTGACCATGACGGTGACGCTCCGGAAGCGTTTTGAGGGCCCTGGTGACTCTCCGCAGGCCAACTTGATCTTGTTGCTGACGGTGACACTGCGCGTAGCACGAACGGGGTGGTCCAGACCTCTGAGTGGCCGGCTCTTCGCTGGTCGGCCCTGGTCTAGTCCATATGGACCTGTAGGTGGTCTCGGCGGCGTACGGGCGCTCTGAGCGCCTCGCGTCCGGAGTAGCGAAGGCGCCTTCGGACGCTTCGCGGTCTCGCGCGGGCCGTCGGTAGTACATGAAGGCCCCCTTCCTTGCGTTAGGCGCAAGGAAGGGGGCCTTCCTGTACTTGGTCGCGGATCCGGCGGGGGGAGCAAGGGACCTTTAGTATCGCTAGCTTTACTAGCGGGGCTAGGTGACCTCGGAGCGCAAAATAACCCGAATGCTATGTCTCGATTGCTGGGATTCCGGCGCGTCGGGACGTGCGGAGGGCCAGGAAGGGGGCAGGAAGCAGGGCATGAAGCGAGGGGTTCAGGACGACTGGCGCTGTCCGAAGAGGGTCACGCCGACCGGCGGCAGCCCGACGACGCTCGCCATGACCTGACAGAAGGCCTGCCCGTGCGGCCGCAGCGCGGCATCGGTCGGCGTCCAGGACGCCCGCAGTTCCAGATCGTCGGTCCGCGCGGGTCCGGCGATGTCGCCGAAGCGGGCCGAGGACGTCTCGGTGACGGTGCCGCCGAGCGCCGTCCACTCCGCTCCGGAGGTTTCCAACGCGTCGGTCAGCCATGACCAGCCCACGGCGGGCAGGAAGGGATCGGTCGCCAGTTCCCGGTCGAGTTCCGCGCGCACGTACAGGACCAGCCGCAGGACGCCGTCCCAGCCTTCCTGGCCGTCCGGATCGTGCAGCAGCACCAGCCGTCCCGACGCCAGCACGTCCGCGGGCCCCTCCACCTCGCAGCTCACCGCGTACGACCACGGTGCCAGCCGCTGCGGCGGGCGCATCGTCTCCAGCTGGACTTCGGGACGGGGCCGGACCGATTGCAACGCCGCGACGGCTTCACGGAAGAGGTCGGGTACTGACGTCATCGCGGTCACCAACCGACTGTAGGACGCGATAGTCCGGTTCGCGGCGCAGACGCGCCGAGAGTAAGGCCCCGGAGCGACCATGGCACCATGAACCGTGATGTCTCCTTCAGCTGCTTCTCCCGCGCAGATCGTCCCGGCGGCCCGTCGCGCCCTGTCCGGCGCGCCGTTCCTCGCCGCCGCGCGCGGCGAACGCCCGGCACGCACCCCCGTGTGGTTCATGCGCCAGGCCGGCCGGTCGCTGCCGGAGTACCGGGCACTGCGCGAGGGCACCTCGATGTTCGACGCCTGCTTCGACCCCGAGATGCTCGCCGAGATCACGCTCCAGCCGATCCGCCGTCACGGCGTCGACGCGGCCATTCTCTTCAGTGACATCGTCGTCCCGCTCAAGGCGGCGGGCCTCGACATCGACATCGTCGCGGGTACCGGTCCGGTCGTCGCCGAGCCGATCCGCGACACCGCGGGCGTGCGCGCGCTGCCGGTCCTGGACCCGGAGCAGGTCGAGCGGGTCGCGGAAGGCGTCCGGTTGCTGGTCGGGTCGCTGGGCGAGACGCCGCTGATCGGATTCGCCGGCGCGCCGTTCACCCTCGCCTCCTATCTCATCGAGGGCGGCCCGAGCCGAAACCACGAGCA
This sequence comes from Amycolatopsis sp. NPDC051071, assembly GCF_040682875.1. Lineage (NCBI taxonomy): Bacteria > Bacillati > Actinomycetota > Actinomycetes > Pseudonocardiales > Pseudonocardiaceae > Amycolatopsis > Amycolatopsis sp. NPDC051071. Next base: position 24,823 of record NZ_JBFBBY010000097.1, read on the forward strand.
CACCAAGGCGCTCATGCACACCGACCCGGAGCTGTGGCACGAACTCGCCGGGCGGCTGGCGGAGATGGCGATCACCTTCCTCGGCGCGCAGCTCGACGCCGGGGCCGACGCGATCCAGCTGTTCGACTCGTGGGCGGGTGCGCTCTCGGAGCGCGACTACCGCGAGTTCGTCCTGCCGCATTCGGCGAAGGTGCTGTCCGCGGTCGCCGGATACGGCGTGCCGCGGATCCACTTCGGCGTCGGCACCGGCGAGCTGCTGGTGGCCATGCGTGACGCGGGTGCCGACGTGGTCGGCGTCGACTGGCGTATCCCGCTCGACGAGGCCGTCCGGCGGCTCGGCGGCGGTGTCGTGCAGGGCAACCTCGACCCGGCGCTGCTGCACGCGTCCTGGCCGGTGCTCGAAGCGGAGGTCCGGCGGATCGTCGCCGAGGGCCGCGCCGCCGACGGCCATATCTTCAACCTCGGCCACGGCGTGCTGCCCGGCGTCGACCCCGACGTACTGACGCGTGTGGTCGGGCTGGTGCACGAGCTCCAGCCATGAAGACCGTGAAGACGGTCGCCGTCGTCGGTGGCGGGATCTCCGGGCTGACCGCGGCCTACCGGCTGCGGACGCTGCTCGGCGACGACGCCCGGATCGTCGTCTTCGAGGCGACCGGGTCCCTCGGCGGGAAACTCCGCACGATCGAAGTCGCCGGTGAGCGTTACGACGTCGGCGCGGAGGCCTTCCTCGCCCGCCGTCCCGAGGCACTCGCCCTCGTACGTGAGGTCGGGCTCGGCGAAAGCCTCGTCCACCCCACCAAGGCCCGCGCCAAGATCCACGCCGGCGGTTCCGTGCTCGGCCTGCCGCCGGGCACGGTGATGGGTGTCCCCGCTTCGGCGGACGCGGTCGCCGGGGTGCTCTCGGAGAAGGGCCGCGACCTTGTCGAGGCCGAGTCGTCGTTGCCGCCGGTGGAACTGCCGGCCGCGGACGTGCCGCTCGGCCCGTTGTTGCGCGAGCGGTTCGGCGATGAACTGGTCGACAGGCTGGTCGATCCGCTGCTGGGCGGGGTCTACGCCGGGGGAGCGGACGGGCTGGGCCTGCGCGCGACGATGCCCGGCCTGGCCTCCGCGATCGATCGCGGCGCGCGTTCGCTCACCGAAGGCGCCGCGTCGCTCATGCCCGCGTCGCCGAGTACGGCGCCGGTCTTCGGGACCCTGCTGGGCGGACTCGGCACCTTGATTAGGCGGCTCGCGGAACTTTCGCGCGCCGAGATCCGAACCGAAGTCACGGTGACGTCCTTGAACCGGACCGCCACCGGCTGGGAGGTCGACGGCCTCGAAGCCGACTCCGTTCTCCTCGCCGTCCCGGCGCCCTCGGCGCGACGGTTGCTCGACGGCGTCGCGGGAGTGGCGTCGTCGGCGTTCGCGGAGGTCGAGCTGGCGTCGATGGCGGTGATCGCGCTCGCGTTGCCGCCGGGTACCGCGTTGCCGGAGTCGTCCGGCGTGCTGATCGGCGCGGGGGAGCGGGACGCGGCCGGGAAACCGTTCGCTGCCAAGGCGTTCACCTTCTCCTCGCGCAAGTGGGGACACTACGGAGACGGACCGGTGCTGGTACGCGGCTCGGTCGGCCGGTTCGGCGAACCCGGCGCCCTGCACGCCGACGACGACGAACTCGTGCGTGTCGTCCGCGACGATCTCGCCCGGCTGACCGGCGTCACCGCGACGCCGGTCGAGACGCTGGTGACCCGCTGGGGCGGCGGTCTTCCGCAGTACGGCACCGGGCACCTCGAACTCGTCGAGCGGATCGAACGCGCCGTCGCGGCCGTCCCGGGGCTCGCCGTGGCAGGCGCGACACTGCACGGCGTCGGGCTTCCCGCGTGCATCGCCACCGCCGACGCGGCCGCCCGCCGCATCGCCGGGATCACACCGACCCACGAGGGCTCCTGAGCACCGGCAGTGCCAAGATGGCGGTATGGCGCGGCTGAACTACAACGAGCTCAATGACAGCATCCGCTACACCGCCTGGTCGGTCTTCCGGGCCGAGCAGGGCAAGCTCGGTGAGGACCGCACGCAGGCGACCGCGGAGACCACCGAGTACCTCGACGCGCTGGAGGCCAAGGGCGTCGTCGTCCGCGGCCTCTACGACCTTTCCGGGCTGCGTGCCGACGCCGACTACATGGTCTGGTGGCACGCCGAGGAGATCGAGCAGGTCCAGGCCGCCTACAGCGGTTTCCGGCATACGCCGCTCGGCCGCGCCTCGGTGCCGGTGTGGAGCCAGGTCGCGCTGCACCGCCCGGCGGAGTTCAACAAGAGCCACATCCCGGCGTTCCTCGCCGGTGAAGAGGCCCGCAAGTTCATCTGTGTCTATCCGTTCGTGCGCTCCTACGAGTGGTACCTGCTCCCGGACGACGAGCGCCGCAAGATGCTCGCCGATCACGGCAAAGAGGCCCGCGACTACCCGGACGTCCGCGCCAACACGGTCGCGTCGTTCGCGCTGGGCGACTACGAGTGGATCCTGGCCTTCGAGGCCGACGAACTGCACCGCATCGTCGACCTGATGCGTCACCTGCGCGGCACCGAGGCCCGCCTCCACGTGCGCGAGGAGATCCCGTTCTACACCGGGACGAAGGTGCCGCCCGCCGAGCTGATCGCCCTGCTGCCCTAGTGGACGCACGCGTCTGGACCACGCTCACCGGCGAGACCCTCGCCGAAGACGCCGTCGAGGTCACCGGCCCCGATTCCGTGCTGCCCGGCACCTTCCGGATCGAGGAAGCGGCGACGACCAGTATCGCCGCGGCGACGCTGGCGGCCGGGGAACTGCTGCGGGTGCGGGGGATCGAGCCCGGCCGGGTCTCGGTCGACACCCGGCACGCGGCCACGTCCTTCCACAGCGAGCACTACCTCCGTGTCGACGGGGAGCCGGTGCCGTTCAGCGCGCCGCTGTCCGGCGACTACCGCGCGAACGACGGCTGGGTGCGCCTGCACTGCAACTATCCGCGCCATGTCTCGGCCGTGTGCTGGGGACTCGGCGTGCCCGCGACGCGCGCGGCGTTCGAGAAGGTCGTCGCGGCCAAGTCGAAGTTCGAGGTCGAGTCGGCGGTGATCGGCGCCGGTGGCGCCGCGGCCGTGCTGCGGTCCCGCGAGGAATGGCTGGCGCACAAGCAAGGACAGGCGTCGTCCGCGCTCCCGGTCGCCGAGATCCGGTCGCTCGGGCCGTCGGAACCCCGGCGGCTGTTCGACTCCGGCCGTCCGATGGGCGGCGTGCGGGTACTGGAACTGACGCATGTCATCGCCGGACCGGTCGCGGGCCGGGTGCTCGCCGCGCACGGCGCGACCGTGCTGCACGTCGGCTCGGCGAATCTGCCGACGGTCCCGCCGCTGGCGATCGACACCGGTATGGGCAAGCGGTCGGCGTACGTCGACCTGGAGACCGAGGCGGGTCGCGCGCGGCTGCGGAAGCTGGTCGCCCGCGCCGACGTCGTCCTCCAGGGTTTCCGGCCGGGATCGCTGGTGGCCAAGGGTTTCTCGCCCGAAACTCTCGCCGAACTCCATCCAGGCATCGTGGTCGCGGATCTGTCGGCCTACGGCTGGGAAGGGCCGTGGGCACGAAGGCGCGGCTTCGACAGCCTCGTGCAGATGGCGTCGGGGATCGCCGACGAAGGCGGGAAGACCGCCGGGCTCGACGGTCCGGGACCGCTGCCGGTGCAGGCACTCGACCACGCGACCGGCTGGCTCACCGCGGCGGCGATCATGACCGCCGTCCGCCGGTCGATGACCGAGGGCGGCAGCTGGCAAGTCCGTACTTCGCTGGCCGGGACCGGGGAATGGCTGAACTCGTTGGGGCGCAAGGAATCCGGTCCCCAGGGGTTCGACGGCTCCGAGTGGCTGGAGGACGTCGACAGCCAGCTCGGGCGGCTGACCCGGGTCAAGATGGCCGGTGCACTGCCCGGCGCGAATCCACAGTGGACAGAAGCGACGCATGTGCCGGGGAGCGATCCCGGGTCCTGGAACAACACGGGCGTCTGACGTCTCGTGAGTGATTTGGGTTGTTCTAACGACCCAAATCACTCACGAGAACCCAACCCCCGCGTTCCGGCGCCACCACGCTGTCCGTCCCCCTCCCCCTGTCCCTCGCCGCCGTCGTCGTCGCCCTGGCTTCGGCACCTCACCACGTTCGACGAGCCAGTCGCCGAACGCGTCCGCATAGGCCCGCGCACGGATCGTGTCGGTCTTCGGGTGGCTCGCCGAGTACTCGCGGAACAGCCCCGGGAAGCGGTCGCCGAGTGCTTCCGCGAGGTCGGGCCGCAGGAACGCGGCGAGCCTGCTTTGCTTGTTCCGCAGGACATTCGCTTCGATGAGGAGCCTGTCCGCGTCGAAGCCCGCCGGGGCGTCACCGCCGGCGAGGAGTGCCTTGAGCAGCTCGGCCTGCTGTGCGGCGAGCCGCTCGCGGGGCGAGGTCACGGCGAGACCGCTTCCCGTAACGACGCCAGTTCCGCCGCCAGTTCGCTGTCGGGCGGGTAGTCGTCGTCCCGTTCCAGCAGGACACCCGGCGGGTCGGTGCGCCGACGCAGCTCGCGCAGCAGGTCCAGCACCTCCGGGACCACCGGATGGGCGTGCGTGTCGTGGTAGACGCCGTCACGTTCGACACCACCCGCCATATGCGCGTACGCCAGCCGCTCCCACGGGATCTCGTCGAGGAACCGTTCGGGATCGGTGCCGAGGTTGCGGGCGTTGGCGTACAGGTTCGCGACGTCGATGATCAGCAGGCAGCCGGTCCGCTCGGTCAGCTCCCGCAGGAACTCCGACTCGGAGAACTCGGCGCCTCCCCACTCCAGCACCGCCGCGATGTTCTCCAGCGCGAAGGGTGCCTCCACGATGGACTGCGTCAGTTTGACGTTGTCCACCAGGACATCGAGTGCTTCCCGGGTGCGGGGGAGCGGCATCAGATGCCCCGAGTCGAGGCCGCCCGCCCGCACGAAGCACACGTGGTCGCTGGCCATCGGCGCGCCGAGCTCGCGGGTGATCTCCGCGAGGTGCTCGACGCGTGCGGTGTCCAGCGGCTCGGCCCCGCCCAGCGACAGCGAGACCGCATGCGGCAGGACCGGGATTCCCCTGTCCTGCAACGCGACCAGGGTCTCGGGGAGATGGCCGGCGTGCAGATTCTCGGCGACGACCTCGACCCAGTCGACGCCCGGCAGCCGCGCGATCGACAGGTCCAGTTCGTGCCGCCAGCCGATGCCGATCCCGAGGCGGCCCGGCCCGTCAGCCACCGCAACCCCCGCCACCGCACGAGCTGCCCCCGCCACCGCAGGAACTCCCGCCGCTGCACGACGAACCGCCGCTGCCGCAGGCGCTGCCGCCGGACGAACCGCCGCCGCCGAAGCCACCCGTGAGGGGCGGCGGGATCAGCGCGGCACTCAGCTCTTCGTCCGGGTAGTAGGCGAGCCCGCCCAGCGCGACCGCCACCGCGGCGCCGCCCAGCAGCGCGCCACCCGCCATCCCACCCATGACGGGCCCACTGGTGATACCGCGCCCGCGCTCTCTCGAGAACTCGGCGTTGGCGTGGCCGAGGATCCGGTTGCCCTCACTGGTCGGGCGGGGACCGACCCGCTTGTTCCTGGCGGCACGGGCGAGCAGGGTCGCGATCCCGGCCACGATGACCAGGAAGACCAGGAAACCGACCGGGTGGTCACTGACGAGCCCGGCGATCAGGCGCACCACGCCGAGGAGCAGCGCGCCGAGGTAGAGGGTGAACACGACCTGGCGGATCTGCGGCGTCTTGTCGACGACGACCAGTCCTCGCGCCTCCAGGTCCTTGGCGAGTGCCTGCATCGGCCCCGACATCCGCAGCCGGTCGCGGATGCCGCGGGTCGTGGAGTTGTGACCCGGCCTTGCGCTCCTGGCGACGGCCCGTTCGATGGGGTCTGCGGGCTCGGAACCTGCCAGCTGAAGCTTCCGCGAACTGCTGATCCGCAGCGTCCCGCGGTCGACCAGCGCCGCGATGGCGGTGTCGACCACGCGGTCCGGGCCGCCGGCGAGATACGCGAGCTCGTTAGCCGTCGGCCGCGTTCCGCTGACGGTGACGCGCGATGTCTTGCGGCCGACCTTGACCGCGATCGTCCACAAGAGACCGATGACCAGCGGCAGCACCAGCAGCGCGGCGTAGATCGCCAGGAAAGTGGGTCCGGGGATGCCCCAGGTGTCGTCCATCGCACGGGCCTTTCGCGAGCAGGTGCACTTACGGTAGTCGGACGCTTTTCCGTCCGGTCGTGGTTCCGTGATTCGAGCAGCCGGGCGAGCCTTTCGCGACGGCCGTTAAGCCGTCAGCCACCGGCCGGGTGCAAGTACATGAAGGCCCCCTTCCTTGCGCTAGGCGCACGGAAGGGGGCCTTCATGTACTTGGCTACCCCGC